>JAGREZ010000163.1 GCA_020446285.1 Geminicoccaceae bacterium | reverse complement strand
GGGCGGAGCGGGGTTGCGTGATCCTACAGCCCTATGACATGGAGGTCGGCGCGGGTACGTTCCATCCGGCGACGACGCTTCGTGCGCTGGGCTCCGACCCCTGGAACGCCGCCTATGTGCAGCCGTCGCGGCGGCCCACGGACGGGCGCTACGGCGAGAACCCGAACCGGCTCCAGCACTACTACCAGTTTCAGGTCATCATGAAGCCCTCGCCGCCGGATTTTCAGGAGCTTTATCTGCAGAGCCTCTACGCGCTCGGCATCGACCCGAAACTTCACGATCTGCGCTTTGTCGAGGATGACTGGGAGAGCCCGACGCTGGGTGCCTGGGGCCTTGGCTGGGAAGTCTGGTGCGACGGCATGGAAGTAAGCCAGTTCACCTATTTCCAGCAGGTCGGCGGCTTCGACTGCAAGCCGGTTTCCGGCGAGCTCACCTACGGTCTCGAACGCCTCGCGATGTACATTCAGGGTGTCGAGAACGTCTATGATCTCGATTTCAACGGTGCCGGCGTGCGTTACGGCGATGTGTTCCTGCAGGCGGAAAGGGAATATTCGGCCTACAATTTCGAGGTGGCCGACACCGACAGGCTCTTTCGCCATTTCGCCGATGCCGAGACGGAATGCGCGAACATCCTCGAACGCGGCCTCGCCCTTCCCGCCTACGACCAGTGCCTCAAGGCCAGCCACACCTTCAACCTGCTCGATGCCCGCGGCGTGATCAGCGTCGCCGAACGACAGGCCTATATCGGCCGCGTACGCGCTCTCGCGAAAGCCTGCGCCGAGACCTGGATCGCCAGCCGGGAGCCGGCCCATGGCTGAATTGCTGATCGAGCTTTTCAGCGAGGAGATTCCCTCGCGGATGCAGGACCGGGCGCGCGAGGATCTGGCCGCCGGGGTCGTGAAGATTCTCGACGATGCGGGGCTCGCACACGGGCAGGCAAACAGTTTCGCCACGCCGCGACGCATTGTGCTTGTGATCGACGGTGTCGCGGGTGAACAGGCTGACCGCGAGGTCGAGCGCAAGGGGCCGCGCGTCGATGCGCCGGAGAAAGCCCGCGAAGGCTTTCTGCGCAGTCTTGGCGTTACCGACTACCGGCTGGACGAGGTGGAGGAGAAAAAGGGCCGTTTCCTTGTCGCCCGCTTCACGGAAGAGGGGCAAGGCACGCGGGCTCTGCTGGAAGCGGAACTGCCGGGAGTGCTGGCGCGTTTTCCCTGGCCGAAATCCATGCGTCAGGGCGATCAGGACACCCGCTGGGTGCGCCCGCTGCACGGCATTCTGGCACTCTTTGGCGGTGAAACGCTGACGATTTCGTTCTCCGGTGTCGAAAGCGGGAACACGACACGCGGCCACCGCTTCCTCGCACCGGCTTCCTTCGAGGTCACGGGTTTCGCGGACTATGTTGCGAAGCTGGAAGAAGCCCGCGTCGTTCTCGATGGCGACCGCCGCCGCGGGACGATTTTCGCCAAGGCGAAGGAGCTTGCCAAGGGACAAGGTCTGCGCCTGCGCGACGACGAAAAGCTGCTCGACGAGCTGAAAGGTCTGGTCGAATGGCCCGTACCGTTGCTTGGGCATATCGACGAAAAATTCATGGAGCTGCCGGAGGAAGTGCTCGTCACCTCCATGCGCGAGCATCAACGCTATCTCGCACTCGAAGACGAGGCCGGGAAACTTGCCCCCTTCTTCATCACGGTCGCCAATATCGACGCACCGGACGGCGGCAGGGCGATCATCGAGGGTAATGAGCGGGTGCTGCGCGCGCGCTTGTGGGATGCGAAATTCTTCTGGGATCTCGACCGCAGGACTTCGCTCGAAGACCGGCTCGCGGCGCTGGAGCCCATGGTGTTCCATGCCGAGCTTGGAACGCTGCGACAGAAGGTCGGGCGCATGGAGCGGCTGGCCGGCCGGCTTGCCGACACATGCGGTGCGGACGAGCAGAGCGCGCGACAGGCGGCGCGTCTCGCCAAGGCCGATCTCGTCACCGGCATGGTCGGCGAGTTTCCCGAATTGCAGGGTGTGATGGGCGGTTATTACGCCCGTCATGAGGGGCTGGACGAGCGTGTGGCCACGGCGATTGCCGAACATTATCGCCCGCAGGGCCCCGCCGACAGCCTGCCATCGACAGCCGAAGGCGTGGCCGTCGCCCTCGCCGACAAGCTCGATACGCTGGTGGGCTTCTTTGCCGCCGGCATCCGTCCGACAGGCTCGAAGGATCCGTTCGCGCTCAGGCGTGCGGCCTTGTCGATCATCCGCCTGTTACTCGAAAACGGTATCCGTCTGGATCTGGACAGGGCCATCAACAGCGGACTCGATGGCTATGGCGAACGTTTTGCCGGCAGCGACCGCGCGGCCATCAGCGGAGACATTGCCGATTTCATGACCGACCGTCTCGCCGTGCAGCAGCGCGAGAGCGGCACCCGCCATGATGTGATCCGTGCGGTTTCGGCCACCGGCGAGCGTGGCGATCTGGTCAACCTGGCGGCGCGTGCGGCAGCGGTGCAATCTTTCGTCGACAGCGACGATGGCCGGAACCTGCTCGCCGCCTGCAGGCGCGCCGACAATATCCTGCGCATCGAACTGGCGAAGGATGGCGTTTCGGCGGCCGGCAAGGTCGATGAAAATCTTCTCGGCGAAGCCGCAGAACGCGAATTCGCCGGTGCTTCGGCGAAACTTCGCGAGGGTATGCACGGGCTGCTCGACAACGAATCCTACGAGGAGGCGATGCGGCTTGCAGCCGGCATGCGGGCGCCGGTCGACCGGTTTTTCGACGAGGTCATGGTCAATGACGATGACCCCGCCATTCGCGCCAATCGTCTGGCGCTGCTTGGCGCGTTCGTGACCGAATTCGGCCGGATCGCCGATTTTACGGTCATCGAAAGTTAACCAATCCGTGCCAGACTGATCTGTCATGGCGTCTATCTGGGGTGTTGGCTGATGAGCAAGTGGGTTTACGGCTTCGGTGGCGGCAAGGCCGAGGGACGCGCCGACATGAAGGCGCTTCTCGGCGGCAAGGGTGCGAACCTCGCGGAGATGTCCAGCCTCGGGCTGCCGGTGCCGCCCGGTTTCACCATCACCACCGATGTCTGTACCTGGTATTACGCCAACGAGCGCGCCTATCCCGACAGCCTTTCCGCCGAGGTCGATGCCGCGCTTGCCGCCGTCGAGGCGATCGTCGGCAGGAAATTCGGCGATGCGAAGGACCCGCTCCTGTTCTCGGTGCGTTCCGGCGCGCCGGTTTCCATGCCCGGCATGATGGACACGGTCCTCAATCTCGGCCTCAATGACGAGACGGTCGAGGGCCTCGCCGAACGGAGCGGCGACAGGCGCTTCGCCTTCGACAGCTATCGCCGCTTCATCCAGATGTATGGCGACGTCGTGCTCGGCGTCGATCACTACATGTTCGAGGAAGCGCTCGAGGATCTCAAGCGCGCGCGCAACTGCCGCTTCGACACCGATCTTCAGGCCGACGCGCTCGAGGCGCTGGTCAGGACCTACAAGGAGATCGTGCGCAAGGACACCGGTTCCCCCTTCCCGGTCGAGCCGAAGGAACAGCTGTGGGGCGCCATCGGTGCGGTGTTCGGCTCGTGGATGGTGCCGCGCGCGATCACCTACAGGCGGCTGCACGATATCGATGCGAAGATGGGAACGGCCGTCAACGTGCAGGCCATGGTGTTCGG
>JAGREZ010000162.1 GCA_020446285.1 Geminicoccaceae bacterium | reverse complement strand
GCCACCGCCTGCGCATAGGCGGGGAAATAGCTGTCGCGCGCGAACATCGGCAGGCCGCTGCCGAGAATTCCGAGCGCCAGATCGGCCAGTTTCTGCCGGGTCCGGCCACCCGCCGGCACGGTATGCAGCGCGAAGCCGCCGGCGGCCGTGGTGACACCCGTCCGCCCGTTGGCGGAGGGTGCGAGAACATGGAGATCGGCCCTGGCCGCCAGCCGGTCGGCGAGAGCCCTGAGCACGATCGCGACCGAGCCATGTTCGGCGCCCGCACCACGCACGACGTCGCGTGGCTGACTGACAATGACGGATTTCATGTATTGATGTGCTTTACACTGACCAACGATGCCGCGGTATCTATGCCGATCGACGACAGGGCACCGGGTCCGCGGATGCCGTTCGTCGTTGCCTGCCCGTCTGTCCGGGTGCGACGATGGCTTCGTAATGGCTCGCCAGTCGTTCGGCAAGGACATCCCAGTCGAACAGCTCCTCGACCCGTTTGCGTCCGGCGCGGCCCATGGCGGCGCGGCGTTCGGGATCGTCCAGCAGCGTGCGCAGGGCCCCGGCGAGACCGTCGACATCACCGCGATCGACGAGAATGCCGGTCACACCATCCTCGACGATCTCCGGCAGGGCGCCGGCGCGGGTGGCGATGACCGGCAGGCCGGCCGCCATGGCCTCGACCGCCGGGATGCCGAACGGTTCCTGCCAGAGCGACGCGAAGACGAAGATGCCGGCACGGGCGAGGCGCGCGGGCAGGTCCCTGTTGTCGATGGGACCCGGCATCATGACCTGCAATCCCTCGCCCGCCTTGAGGAGATCGTCGAGATAGCTGCTCGACCCCTTGCGATAATACGGCTCGATGCCGGCAAGCACCTCGTCATCGCCGAACGGATCGACGAAATGCTTGTTCGGCACATGATTGGGACCGATCAGGGACAGCGATGCGTCGGGATGCTCAGCGCTGATCCGGCCGAAGGCCTCGACCAGCACATGCACGCCCTTTTCCGGCGACAGGCGGCCGACGAACACCACCTCGGCGGACCGCTTCGGATCGGACTCCACCTCGAGGAAACGCCGGTCGACACCGTTCACGAAAGGCTCGATCCGCTCCTCGAGTTCCGGGAACCGTTCCCTGAGATTGCCGGCCAGATGGGCGCTGCAGCCAAGGATGAGATCCGCCATGCGCAATCTCGCCAGCGCCACGTCCGGATCGAAATCGGCGAGCGCATGGTCGTGGCTGTGCAGGACGAGCGCCGATGCCGGCGCGTGCTTCCTGATGACGGGAATGAAGCTCGAAACGTTGTGGACATGGACCACGTCGACCTGTTCGCGGGCGATGTCCCGCGCGACGCGCTCGATGAACACACGATAATAGAGGGAGGTGAAGCGGAACGGATGGGTCGGCCGCAGGAGCCCGACCGTCTCGAGCAGGCGCAGTCTGAAAAGCGCGAAGTCGAACGTCTGGTCGAAACGGCGAAAGACGAGATTGCCGTGACGGCTCTCGGCGGGCTCTCCCTTGTCACGCCGGCAGTAGACGATCACCTCGTGATCCCGTGCCAGACGGCGCGCCAGCTCGAAGGTGACGATGGCAATGGCATCGGACAGTTTCACCACCGGCTCGGAAAACCCCGAGTGCGGATAGACAAATGCTATTTTCAATGACGCTTCCCACCTCTACGCAGAGGCTTTCGAGGCTCGTTGACCCTTTTTTCCGACTGACCATGGTTTAGGGAAGGAAGCAGAGAATTGTCCAGCATACCGGCCTTGTCGCAGGCCGATTCCGCGTGGTTCGAGCTCATAAGTACGCGCCTTGCGACCGTGCCGGATCTGGAATTTCAGCTTGAGATTGACAACCTGTCCATCCGCCTGACGGGTGAGGTGACCGAGTCCTGGAAAGTCAGCCTTGACGGTGGTTTGCTCGAAGATGCGGGAAGCCGGGCGCTCCTGGACAATCGCCGCTTCGCGGAAGCAGCACTCCTGCTGCATGACCCCTCCGGCAACGTGCCGAGAACGGTCGACAGGGTCCGCATCAAGGTAGTCGGTCACGATCCCCACACCACCCGCGCGCGCCTTCTCGATGCCGCCGCGTGGATGCCCGTGCGGGTGGCGAGGCGGCGGCTGGCGGGAGTGGCCGACCCGGTCATCGAAGCGGCCGCGCCACCGCGTCCCCTCGCACGATGGCAACGCGCCCTCCTGCCGCTGGCCCGCATCCGCAATCTGGTGGCGCGTGTCTGGCGCGAGCGGCTGGAAGAGGTCTGGTCCATCGGCATCATCGAAGGTGATGCGGCAACACTGGTTCAGGGCGGAACGCCGGCGCCGGTCCGCTGGTTGCCAGAGCGGCCGAACGGCTATCTCGCCGATCCGTTCGGCGTGGAGGCCGACGGCAGGGCGTGGATCTTCGCCGAGGCTTACGACCATGCCGACCGCAAGGGGTTTCTCGTCGCCGGCGAGGTGGAAACGCTCGCGGCGGGCGGGTCCGCGACGACCGTGCTGGAATGTCCGCACCACCTGTCCTATCCGCAGGTCTTCAGGCATGACGGCCAGTGGTGGATGCTTCCCGAGGCCACCGCATCCGGCAGGGTGACGCTCTATCGCACCGACAGCCTTCCCGATGGCTGGAGCGAGCACGGCGCCATCCTGCCCGACTTCGCCGGCGCCGATCCGACGCTCTTTCACGATCGCGACCATAGCCGCTGGTGGTTGTTCGCCACCAGTCACGCGGAGCAGGACGAGACCAGCCTGCACCTGTTCCACGCGAGCGGGCCGGAAGGCCCCTGGCATCCCCACGCCGGCAATCCGGTCAAGACCGACATCGGCTCGGCCCGCCCCGCCGGTCCACTGTTCCACGTCGATGGCGCACTCATCCGCCCGGCGCAGGATTGCAGCGAACGCTATGGTGGTGCTGTCGTCTTCAACCGGGTTCTGGCATTGACGCCGGAGGTATTCGTCGAGGAGACGATCGCGAGGCTCGATCCGGATCCGGACGGCCCCTATCCGCACGGCCTGCACAGCCTGACGCCGTTCGGCGACGGCCTGCTCATCGACGGCAAGCGCGAATTCCACTCCTGGCGCCGCCTCGCCTTCGGCGTGCGCCAGCTGCTGCCCGGCACGAACCGGAGCTGAACCGCCGCGGCGCTCTCAGCTGACGGCCTCTCGGCACTCTCAGCTTACGGTCTCGCGGCCCATGGCAAAAAACTTGTTCTGCCGTTCCCGCCGGAGTTCGGCGGAGGAGAGCGGGATCAGTTCGCGCAGATGGCGAACGACCGCATCGCCGACCGTCTGGATGGTGGTCGCCCGGCCGCGATGCGCGCCGCCGAGCGGCT
>JAGREZ010000161.1 GCA_020446285.1 Geminicoccaceae bacterium | reverse complement strand
GAATCCCGAAGGCGCGTGTTCAGGGAAGAACTGGCGACAAACGGGCTCTTCCTGTTCAAATGGCTCGCCTTTGCCTATGTCATCGAGGCGATCATGGTGACCTATGTTCCGGCCGAAACCATCGCGGGTCTCGTCGGTGGCAATGGGGTTCTTCCGGTAGTGATCAGCGCCCTGCTCGGAATGCCGGCCTATCTGAACAGCTACGCGGCGCCGCCTCTGGTGACGGGACTCATGAGCCAGGGCATGTCGGCGGGAGCGGCGATGGCGTTCATGGTGGCGGGCGCAGTCACCTCGATCCCGGCAATGACAGCTGTCTTCGCTCTGGTCCGCCGCGAAGTGTTCGCCGCCTATCTCCTGCTCGGCATTGGCGGCGCCATCGTCTCCGGTCTCGCCTTCGGCGCATTCGCCGGGTTCTGACAGAAACCGTCTTCAATGCGTGCGGGCTTCGGATATCGATCAGCCGCGCACGCGCTTCGATTGCGGGTCGTAGAACGGCTGAAGCTGTGCTATTGCCGGAACCCGTTCCCAGGCAATCTCGATCTCGAAGGACGAGTTTTCGAGAAAATCCCGGCTCACACCCTGCTCATGGCGAACATAGCCCATCCCGAGCGATGCGCCGAGACGGTGTCCGTACATGCCCGAGGTGATGGAGCCGACGATGCGCCCGTCGAGCAGAACCGGCTCTTCATGATAAAGCAACCGTGCATCGTCAGCGAGGCGGAACTGGACGAGACGGCGTTTCGGCGGGCCCTGCTCGCGCAAGGGCAGGAGCGCCTCGCGGCCAATGAAACCGCCCGCCTTGTCGAAGGCAAGGGTGAAGCCGAGACCGGCCTCGAAGGGATTGTCCTCGACCGCGATATCGTGCCCCCAGTGACGATAGGCCTTTTCCATGCGGCAGGCATTCATGGCATGATACCCTGCATGCCTCAGACCGAAACCCCTGCCCGCCTCGATGATCCGCTCGATGACATGCGCGGCGAATTCGGCCTCGATATAGAGTTCATAGCCGAGTTCGCCGACATAGGTGACCCGCGAGGCGCGGACGGGCGCGTAGCCGATCTCGACCATGCGGCTATGCCCGAACGGCAGGCGCTCGTTGGATAGATCCTCGCTTGTGAGTTCTTCCAGCATGTCGCGCGAGCGCGGTCCCATGAGCCCGAGCATCGGCAGGCCCGATGTGAGGTCGACAGCAACGCAATTGGCATCGCCGATGGCGGCATCGAGGCGGGCCTTGTCGCGCACCTGACCGGTGGCGGTCGCGACGACGAGGAATTCGTGCTCGCCAAGGCGGGTGACGGTGAGATCCGCCTCGATTCCGCCGCGCTCGTTCAGCCATAGTGTGTAGACGATGCGTCCCGGCTCGACATCGAGTTCGGCTGTGGAAAGGCGGTTGAGCACCGACAGCGCGTCCCTGCCCTTGACGAGAAACTTGGTGAAGCTGGATTGATCGAAGAGGGCGACGTCATTGCCAACCGCCCGGCACTCGCGCGCGGTATCCTCGAACCAGTTCTGCCGGCCATAGGAGTAGCGACAGGAACGTTCGGCGCCCTCATCGGCGAACCAGTTCGGACGTTCCCAGCCGGCCGTTTCGCCCATGACCGCGCCGGCTTCGAGCAGCCGGTCGTGGAAGGGCGAACGGCGGGCACCACGCGCCGTTCGATACTGGTAGAAGGGCCAGTGCATGGCGTAGAGGAGGCCGAGCGTCTCGGTAGTACGATCGCGCAGATAGTGTTTCGTATTCTGGAACGGCAGCATGCGCCGGACATCGACATCAATCAGTTCGACAGGCATTGCCCGGTCGCGGATCCATTCGGAGAGCACCTTGCCGATACCACCGGAGCTCTGGATGCCGATGGAATTGAGCCCGCAGGCGACGAAGAGATCCTTCACCTCCGGTGTCTCGCCGAGGAGATAGCGGTCATCGGGCGTGAAGCTCTCGGGGCCGTTGAAGAAGGTCTGGATGCCGGCCTCGGCGAGAAGCGGCAGTCTCTCCACGGCTTTCTCGAGGATGGGCTCGAAATGCTCGAAATCGTCTGGCAGCGTCGTGAACTCGAAATCGGCGGGAATGCCGTTCATGCCCCAGGGCTTGGCCTCGGGCTCGAAGGCGCCGAGCAGGATCTTGCCGGCATCCTCCTTGTAGTAGGCGCATTCATCGGGAACGCGCAGTACCGGCAGATTCCTTGGCAACCCGGCAACCGGCTCGGTGACGATGTAGAAATGCTCGGCCGCGTGCAGCGGAAGGCTGACACCGATTTGCCGCCCGAGCTCGTTGCTCCACATGCCGGCGGCAAGCACCACGGTATCGGCGCGAACGGTACCCTCCTGTGTACGGACGCCGACAGCCCGTCCATTCTCGACGAGGATATCATCGACCGACAGATGCTCGCGAACGAGAGCGCCACCGGCGCGGGCGCCACGGGCGTAGGCCTGGGTCACGTCGGCCGGATTGGCCTGCCCGTCCTTCGGCAGGAAGATGCCACCCACGACATCGCCGACATGAAGATGCGGATATCGCTCGCCGATATCCGCTGGTGTGAGCAGTTCCACCTCGAGGCCGAAGCTCCTGGCCATCGACGCCCCGCGCCTGAGTTCCTCCATGCGCTCACCATGGAGCGCCACACTGATCGAGCCATTCTGGCGAAAGCCCGTCGCCTGCCCGGTCTCCTCCTCGAGCGTAAACAGGAGTTCGGATGTATATTTGGCGAGTTCGGTCATGCGTCGCGTGGCGCGGAGCTGGCCGATCAGGCCTGCCGCATGCCAGGTCGTGCCGCTGGTGAGCTGCTTGCGTTCAAGCAGCACCACATCGCGTATGCCGATCCGGGTGAGATGATAGGCGATCGAGCAGCCGATGATACCACCGCCGACGATGACCACATCCGCATGCGCTGGCAGTTCCTTCCGCATCCCCACCTCCCTGACCGACGGCGACCCACCACCGGCTCGCCCTTGTCATCGGGATCGGTTAGCACAAACCGCTTCCCTGTCTCATCACCTTTTCGGTCAGTGGCGGGTCGGAAGTTCGATCCGGGCCTCGAGACCGCCGACGGCACTGCGGGCGAGGATCAGGCTGCCATCGTGCAGCTCCACGAGATCCTTGACGATGGCGAGACCGAAACCGGAACCGGGCGGAGCGAGATCGAGCCGTTCGCCCCAGCCGAGCGCCCGCCGCCGCTCCTCGTCGGTGAGACCGGGACCGTCATCCGCCACTGTCAGCCTGAGCGGGTTGCCCGCGACGACCTCGATCGAGATGCGCGAACGGGCATGCTTGGAGGCATTGGTGACGAGGTTGGTCAGCATCGCCTCGAGATCCTGACGCGGCAGGCGCAGCGCAATATCGGCATCGCAGACGATGTCGATTGCAAGGGGTGTGCGTCGATAGATCAGGGCCATGCCGTCGCGGATGTCCTCGATCAGGGGCAGAAGATGCACCGCCGGCTCCGGTTTTCCCGGGCCGACGGCGGCGGCAAGGGTCGTGTAACGGTCGAGCAGGGCTTCCATGCCGGCAAGCCGGCGCCGGGCCATGTCACGTTCGTCGGGATGATCCAGCGCGTTGCGGGCAATGGCGAGCGGATGCTTGAGATCGTGGCCGATCTTGCCGATATAGCGCCGGGTCCGCTCGACAAGCGCCTCGCTTCGGGCAAGCGTGTCGTTCAGCCGGCTCACGACCGTCTCGATCTCGCTCGGGAAATCACCCTCGATCCGGTGTGCGGCGCCGGCCTCGAAACGGGCGGCGGCATGGCGCAGGCGTCTGAGTGGCAGATGCAGGACAATCCCCAGAAGGACGAGATTGACGAGCAGCAGAAGCGCCAGAACGCTGAACACCCGAAGGGCCGCCCGTTCGAACGGTGCCGCATGTTCCTCCATGATCGCAGCACGGCGATCCGTGGTAATCGCCGCCCAGTAGGTGACCGTCTTGCGCTCGCTCGCCCCGCCGCCGCCCGGTGCCGCCGGCACCGTCTCGATGAGCCTGCGCATGACCGTGCGAAAGGAGCCGATCGGCGTCTCGATGTCTTCGTACACGAAGCTCACCGAAAGATCGTCCGGCGCCGGCAGGATGATGTCCTCGAAGAAGAGAAGGTCCGAGCGATAGACCGCACCATCCTCGGTTTCGATCTGCCAGACGAGTTCGACATCGCCCGGACCGAAGGGTGCCACGCCGGTAATTTCGGCTGTAGCCCAGTAACCTCGCAGCTCGCGCGCAAGCGCAAGCAGCCGGTTCTCGACGACCGCCTCGGCGGGTTCCTCGATCGCTGTCCTGAGCAGGAACCAGTTTACCGCACTGGCGGTAATGAAGAGGAGCGCGGCGACGAGCGCGAAGCGTCCCATCAGGCTCCGCGCCAGGCGAAGCCCCCTTTTCACTTCGTGGAAACCTCGTCGGCAAGCCTGTAGCCGAAGCCATGCACCGTTTCTATGGCCGTGCGGCCGAGCTTGTCACGCAGGCGGCTGACATAGACCGGAATTTCGGCGGCGGTCTTGGTGCTTTCGGCGTCGAAGCCGCGCTCGACGATTTCCTGTGCCTGCATCGGCCGACCGTCGGCCGTGGCAAGACACAGCAGGATGCGATATTCGGTTGGCGTCATCCGCAGAAGCGCGTCACCGAGCCAGACCTTGAGCGATACCGTGTCGATGCGCAGATCGCCGCGTTCGAGCACGACGCCGCGACTGTTGGGGCCGGCCGAGTTGACGACACCGCGTACCCAGTCGAGGAGAAGCTCGTTGTCGACGGGCTTGAGCAGATAGTTGGTCGCTCCGGCACGCACACCCTCGCGCATATCCGAGATATCGGTGCGCGATGCGGTGAGCACGATCACCGGCATGGTGAGACCGGAATTCCGCCAGCGCTTGAGCACGGTGAGCCCGTCCATGCCCGGAAGCCCCGGATCGAGAATGACCGCCGAGTAGGGATTTTCGCGCCCCATTTCCAGAGCGATCGGGCCATCGGCCGCATGGTCGACGGCGTAACCCTCCTGTTCGAGAAGCCGGCGGATCTGGGAAGCGAGGTCGGGATCATCCTCGACAAGGAGAATACGCATGAAATTCAGTTTCCGTTGGGTGCCGTCGTGTAGATGATCTCGCTCTTGTCGGGATCGACATAAATCAGTTCCTCGCCGCCATTACCGTCGAGCACGACCTCATACATGAAACCCGAAGTCGTCGGCGCGGGACGACGCACATAGATCTTGAGAATATCCTGATCGCGAAAACGGGCATCCTTCTCCATCGCATCGCGAACCGAATCGGGAAATCGTTCGGCAGCGAAAGCCCGAGCACCGACAACATGCAAGCAGACAGCTACAGTCAGGCAGATCAGGGGGAGCAGTGTTCGCCAATTCATGCGATAATACTACAATGCCCCGACCTGCCGGTACAGTAAGGAGGCGTTATGTTCCTTTCATTCCGCTTGCGCGAGAATAACACGCTAGCCATGTGACCCTTTCGGCGAATGTCCCATGATCGTACCTGCTACCGTGAGCCCCAATCCGGAGGACGCCATGAACAAGAAAATTCTCCTTATCGGCACAATCCTGTTTCTGACCAGCGTCGTCGCCGCCCAGGCGGATGAAAGGCGGCAGCGACACGCTCAAGGCGGACCGCATGCCTCAACCGAAAGATGGCACGAGCAGGTGCCAGGCCGCAAGTCAGTCGAAAAACGGCACGACGGGAACAGATTCCGCGAGGAACATGGACGCGATCGATGGAGCGAACGCCGTGCGCACGACCGGGACCATCGCGACCAACGGGCTTCGCGACGCTCATTCGACCGACGGGCAGCGCATGGCGATCATCGCTCCTGGCAAAGGTTCCGTCACGGTGGACACGATCGCAGGATCGTCATCCTTCGGTCCGGCGGACACCATGTGCAACGGCACGGACATGCCGGGCTCGCAATCGGCGGTGAAATCGACATCCTGGATATCGGCATCCGCCTGCGGCTGCCGCTCGGTGAACGCGGGAAGTAGAGGCGTCAGGTCGTCCGCCGGGTGTTCACCGGGCGTGGGAAGCGGGATTGTTCCTCGACATCATTGAGATCGAGATGATTGCGCATGAAGCGCCTCGATTCATCGATGAAAGGCTGGAAATCCCATGAGGTGAACACACCCTTGCGCAATGCCCGGTCGAGTTCGCGCCGTCTCTTCTGGGAGCGGAGCACCTCTTCGTTGAGTTCGCCGAGATGGAAACGCTCGCCGATCGCCCGTGCCAGCGCCGCCGCACGCGGGTCGGTCAAGGCGATATCGGTCTCCTCGAGCGGATCGGCGTCGAGATCGAAGAGCAGGGGCGGATCGCTCTCGCTGTGGATATATTTGAGCGATCCGTCCTTGATCATCACCATCGGTGCGATCGAGCCCTCACCCTGATACTCGGCGAAGATCCGGTCTCCGCGCGCGAGTTCGCCCCCGCCAAGCAGCGGCAGAAGGCTCTCCCCGTCGATCCCGTCCAGAAGCGGCGATGAAGGGGTGCCGGCGAGACCGGCAAGTGTCGGCATGATATCGAGCAGGCTGACATTGGTCGCCACCCGGCGCGGATGAGGTTGCGCCGGATCATGAACCAGCAGCGGAACGCGCACGGATCCCTCGAAGAAGCTCATCTTGTACCACAGGCCGTGGTCGCCAAGCATGTCTCCGTGATCGCTGGTAAAGAGGATGATCGTATTGTCCGCCTGCCCCGTTTCCCCGAGGATGGCGAGAATTTCGCCGATCTGTTCGTCGAGATAGGCGAGCGCACCGAGATAGGCCTGGCGTGCGGCGCGTTCCTCTTCCTCGCCGGTCGGCATCGCCTCCATGTCGCTCACATGACGCAGCCGGCGGCTGTGCGGATCGTCGGCGAACCCGCCGGACGGGCCCGGGATCCGCGCGGGGTCGATCATCTCCTGGTAGCGGCGGCGCATGGCGTAGGGATCGTGGGGATGCGTGAACGACACCACCATGCAGAACGGCGCCTCCCCGTTGCGGGCGAAATCGCGCAGCCGTGCCCTTGCGCGAAAGGCGGTTTCATCGTCGAAGGCGAGCTGGTTGGTGATCTCGGCCTCGCCGGCCTGCTGCACGGAGGCCATGTTGTGATACCACCAGTCGATCCGCTCATCCGGCTTCGTCCAGTCCGGCACCCAGCCGAAATCGGCCGGATAGATGTCGGTCGTCAGACGTTCCTCGAAGCCGTGCAACTGATCGGGGCCGACAAAGTGCATCTTGCCGCAAAGGACGGTTCGATAGCCTGCGGCCCGCAGCACATGCGCAAAGGTCGGTACCGATGCCGGAAGTTCGGCGGCATTGTCGAAGACGCCATGACGCGAGGGCAGACGCCCGGTCATGAACGAAGCCCGCGAGGGCGCACACAGCGGTGAGGCGCAATAGGCCGATGAAAACACCGTACTCTTGCGAGCGAGTGCGTCGAGATTGGGGGTGACGACCGCCGGATGCCCCTCCCAGGAAGTGACGTTGCCGGCCCACTGGTCGGTCATGAGAACGAGAATGTTCGGCCTGCTGTCCATGCTCTTTTCGGTCCTTTCCTGTCCCCCGGCATGCTGCTGCCAGAAGCCCGCGGTGTCGCGCACAAGCGCGGAAACGCTTCCCTCGCCCGTATCGTCCGCCTATAAGCCCGCCATGCACACGCCCGCGCGCCAGAAACGGATCGGGATGGTCAGTCTCGGCTGTCCCAAGGCCCTCGTCGACTCCGAACGCATCCTCACGACATTGCGGTCGGAAGGCTATGACATCGTTGCCGAATATGACGCCGCCGATGCGGTCATCGTCAACACATGCGGTTTTCTCGACAGTGCCAGGGCCGAGAGCCTCGAGGCCATCGGCGAGGCGGTCGCCGCCAATGGCCGGGTCATCGT
>JAGREZ010000160.1 GCA_020446285.1 Geminicoccaceae bacterium | reverse complement strand
TCGCCGCCAATGGCCGGGTCATCGTGACGGGCTGCATGGGCGTGGAGGCCGATCGCATTCGCGCCGCTCATCCGAAAGTGCTCGCCATCTCCGGTCCGCAGGCCTTCGATCAGGTGCTCGCGGCCGTG
Source organism: Geminicoccaceae bacterium (assembly GCA_020446285.1). Classification (GTDB taxonomy): domain Bacteria; phylum Pseudomonadota; class Alphaproteobacteria; order Geminicoccales; family Geminicoccaceae; genus JAGREO01. The sequence continues at coordinate 7,034 of JAGREZ010000160.1, read as the reverse complement.
CATGAGGCGGCCCCGCCAGAGCATCATCCGTTCGTCGATCTGGTGCCGCCCGAGGGCATTCGCCTGACGCCACGTCACTATGCCTATGTGAAGATCTCCGAAGGCTGCAATCACCAATGCAGCTTCTGCATCATCCCGCGGCTGCGCGGGCGCCTCAGGAGCCGCAATCCGCATCATGTCCTGCACGAGGCGGAAAGGCTCGTGGAGGCCGGCTGTCAGGAACTTCTCGTCATCTCCCAGGACACGAGCGCCTATGGTGTGGACCTGAAGCACGAAACCTTCACGCATCGCGGCCGTGAACTGCGCGCGCACATCCGGGAGCTTGCCGAGGCGCTCGGCGAGCTCGGGGTCTGGGTGCGGTTGCACTATGTCTATCCCTATCCGCATGTCGACGCACTTGTCGACCTCATGGCCGACGGCCTCGTGCTGCCCTATCTGGACATTCCCTTCCAGCATGCGAGCCCCGGTGTCCTCAGGGCGATGCGTCGTCCGGCACATCAGGACAGGACGCTCGAACGCATTCACCGCTGGCGTGAAAAGGTTCCGGACATCGCCCTGCGCTCGACCATGATCGTCGGTTTTCCCGGCGAGAGCGACGAGGATTTCGAGCGGCTGCTGGTCTGGCTCGAAGAGGCACGGCTCGACCGGGTGGGTTGTTTTCGCTTCGAGAATGTCGAGGGTGCTGCCGCAAACGCGCTCGACGGTCAGGTTCCCGAAGAGCTGCGCGAGGAACGCTGGAGCAGACTCATGGAGCTGCAGCGGCGGATCTCCGGCGAGAAGCTGGCGGCACGCGTCGGCACGACCACCGACATCATCGTCGACGAAGTCATGGAGGACGGCAATGCGGTCGGGCGAACCTGGGCCGAGGCGCCGGAAATCGATGGCGTCGTGCATATCGAGGATGCCGCCGAACTGGCCCCGGGCGACCTGCTTACGGCCGAGATCACCGGCAGTGACGACTACGACCTGTTCGTCGGTCCATCGCCATGAATCCCACCGGCGCAAATTCGCGTAATAAGAACTTGAATCAAAAGTTTTTCTACTGCTAGTTTAATTCCGGGTCACAATTCCATCTCGTTCCGGTCAGGCGAATGTCAACGACAGCCGTGCGAAGGGTTTCGGCTGTCCACTCGTCTGGAGAGGACGGTATGGATCTGCGCAGGAAACTCCTGCCCGGCACGGCTCTCGGCATGTGCGCCGCATCGCTTTCGGCCTGTGTCGGCGGCGGCGGCAGCGCCGGAACAGGCCTCGACGAGGGCAATTACGGCCTCGGCCTGGCTCTCCAGTTCTCCCCTTCCTCATTCGAGACCGCAGAATATCACAGCAGCGGCGCGCTCGCGCCCGTGAATGCGTCGAGCGCCTATGGCGTCGGCGCGACCGGTTCGGGAGAGGTGGTCGCGGTGATCGATACCGGCATCGATACCACTCACAGCGAATTTTCAGGCCGTCTCCATTCCGCCAGCACGGACATCATCGGATCGAGGAACGTGCTGGATGACGAGGGGGATCACGGGACACCGGTATCCGGTATGATCGCGGCGAGACGGAACACGACGGCCATGCACGGCATGGCGTTCGACGCGCAGTTGCTCGCCATTCGCGCGGATACTCCCGGAACATGCGCGGCCGGTGGCTGCACGTTCGACCAGAACAATCTCGCCGTGGCTACCGGATATGCCGTCAGCCATGGCGCCGATATCCTCAATTTCAGCCTCGGCAATGCCTCGACGCTGTCCACCTCCTACCGTAACGCCCTTGCCAATGCCGCTGATGCCGGCAGGGTTCTCGTCTTCGCCGCCGGCAATCAGGGTGGCAGCAATCCGACATTCCCGGGCCGCTTCGCCGCCGAGGACGGTGCGAAGGGACAGGCGATCGTCGTCGGTTCGGTGGATGCAGGCAACACGATCAGCAGCTTCTCGAACCGCGCCGGCTCGGCGAAGGCTGTCTTTCTGGTCGCCCCCGGAGAGTTCATCGTCTCGACAAAGGCGGGCGGCGGTACCGGTGTCTATGATGGAACATCACTTGCCGCGCCCACCGTTTCCGGTGCGGCGGCCCTTGTCTGGGATGTCGCGCCGAGCCTGACGGCGGCCCAGGTCGTCGAGATCCTGCTCAGAACCGCAACCGATCTCGGTGCGGCCGGCGTCGACAATGTCTACGGACACGGACTTCTGGATCTCGAGGCGGCACTTGCGCCACAGGCACCGCTTTCCGTCAGTCTCGACGACCGGGTCGACGGCAGGCGCGAACATGCGTCGGCAAGCGTCATCGAACTGCCGGCGGCGATGGCCGGAGCATCGTCACTGGCCGGCACGAAGGTGATGCTGCTCGACCGCTACGATCGCCCCTATCTCGCGCCACTCGAGAGTTTCGTCAAACGATCGTCGGCACCCGCCGACATTGCCGGCTGGATCGACAGCCATCACAGACGACCGCAGACCGACAGCCTGTTTGACGGCAGGGTCTCCGTGACGACGAGATCCGCCAATGATGGAAACCCCTCGGACATGTCGTTCACCACGAGACTCGCACCCGGGACCGCACTGGCGTTGGCGGTGGGGCCCGGAGAAAATGAAATCAACCTCACAAGGCCGTCTCCCTCGGCCGAACTCGCATCCTTTGCCGCCGGAAGCTCTGTCCGTCTGGATCAGCAACTCGGCAACGGGTTCGCCTTGCGGCTCGGCTTCGATACGGCCCGCGTGGATGCCCGTGAGGATGAGTTCCTTGGCGAGGCGAGAAGCGCACTCACCGGCGAAATCCTTCGTTCCGGCGGCGATGGCAGCAGCACGCGGCTCAAGATCGGGCTCCTCGACGAGGCCGGCGGACCGTTCGGCATGCGTTCGCTTGGCGCCCTCTCCCTGACCGACGGCAGCGAAACGACGCACGCGACCCTCGGCATCGAACAACCTCTTTTCGCCAATCTCTCGTTCTTCGCGGAGGCAACCCTCGCGCGCACCGAACTGGACAATCCCGCCGGCGGACTCGTGGCCGAAACAGACGATTTCACCAGCACGGGCTTTGCGTTCGGCATGAATACGGACGGTGTACTGGTCGATGCCGACCGCCTTACCTTCACACTGGCCCAGCCCCTGCGTCCCGATGGGCTCGAAGCGGAACTCGATCTACCGGCGTCGCGGACGGTCGAGGGGGCGGTCGTGCGCGAACGGCACAAGGTCAACCTCACCGGCCAGGGCCGCGAAATCGACCTGGCGCTCGACTACAGCATTCCGCTTCGCGACGGCAACACACTGCTGCATCTGGGCGCCCTCATGCGGCACGAGCCCAACCATGACTCGAGTCGCGGCGCCGAATGGCTCGGTCTTGCAGGCATTTCGCACAGCTTTTGAATGTGAAGTCTTACAGAAATCGGAGATTGAGAATGAACATTGATGTCTTGAGAAACTAGAATAAGAAAATTAGTTAACTAATTGTTTTAAAATGTTATTACTGAAAAATAGTGAATTTCAAGTCAGGGGTTGAATGAAAGGAAAAATCCAGGATTGCGCTTCCGGGGCCGGTCATACGCGAGAGCTTGCCCGCCTCCGGCACCGGAATCCGTTCAGGCAGCGACACCAGACCGGTGGCCACCAGCTTCCGATCGGCACGTCCCTTTCCGCCGCATTCATCGGATTTCTCGTGAGCACCCGCGATGGTGTGGCCGGTGCGGCGGACGCCGAAGACAGTCCCCGCACGGGCCCGATCTACACACAGCCGGACACATCGCCAGCGGCTGCGGGGCTTGCCGAAGCAGCACCGGTCTCGTCGTTTCTCGATTTTGCCGGCAGCATCGGCCAACCGGCATCCGGGATACCGATTCAGCCGGTCGTCTCCGGCGAGCCTGTCGGGCGACCGCTTCCATTGGCAGACCGGGCAGCACCCGGTCCTGAAGTCGTCGCTGCGGCTGTCTTCCCGCACGGAACCGGTGGTGCAGATCATGCCACGGCACCACAGCATGCGTCCGGTGCCCCTCCGGAACCCGGCATCGAGATCGCTTTTCAGCAGGTCGCCTTCTCGGCTGGTCTTGCAACGAACGATGACGCGGATGGCGGTTCCCGCGACTCTCCCGGCGACATCGGCGGTTATGTCGAGAACCCGCCAGGCTCGGATGCAATCGTCGGAACCGATGCGGATGACGTCATCGTCGGTCGCGACATGGCCGACAGGATCGACACGCGCGCGGGCGACGACGAGGTCCATGCCGGCGGTGGCGACGATACGGTCCTTGGCGGCGAAGGCGCGGACCGGCTGTCCGGCGAACGCGGCAATGACACACTCGATGGCGGTGCGGGCGGCGATCGTCTCGATGGCGGCGACGGCGATGACGTGCTTTCCGGTGGCGAGGGTGATGATGAACTCTTTGGCGGCTTCGGCGATGACAGGCTCGATGGCGGCACGGGCCGGGACAGGCTCGAAGGCGGCTCCGGCAATGATACGCTCGTCATCGATTCCTTCACTGACAGCGCAATCGAGACCACCGAAGGGCTCGACCGGGGGGGCAATGACACACTCGAGGTGGCCGACGGTTATGCCGACGATTTCGCCAGCCGGTTTTCCGCCGTTTCGGCCGACGGCACGGTGACATTCACCATGGGTTCGGCCATTGCCAGACCGCTACCACCCGGCGTGAACGGCTTTGCCGCCTCCGTCGACCCGAATATCGAGAATATCCGCATTTTCGGTGATGATGATCACGATGTCGTGGCGGGAAGCGAGATCAATCGCATCATCGGCAGCGATGGCGACAACCGTATCTGGGCGGGCGACGGTGATGACGAGCTGCGGGGCATGAGTGGCGACGACATTCTTCATGGCGAGGATGGCGATGACAGTCTCTCTGGCGGCGACGGCTACGACATGCTTTTCGGTGAAGGTGGCGATGATACCTTCCTGTTCGGACTGAGCGACGGCGCCGTCGATACGGTATTTGACCATGAGGGCCGCAATCGCATCGCGATCGACGGCGCCGATCCGAACAGGCTCGTCACCCGGCTCGAGGGCGACGACCTGATCATCAGCCATGACGGCGCGGCTATCCTGCGCATTGATGACTATGTCGGCCATGAAAGTGCCTTCGAGGGTATCGAGAATAGCGACGGCAGCATCACGCCTCTCGACGTTCCGGGCGAAACCGCCGCCTACCCGGAACCGACTGGCGCAAGCCCTTCAGGCGGGCTTGCCGAAGATGCGGGCAGCTCGTTCCTGTCACACGATGCCCGGACGGCTCCGGACGATCTGCTCGCTGGCTTCCTGCCCGGCGGCGCGGACCCCTTTTCGGGCGAAACCGACATGCTCTCGGAATATGCAGGAAGCCCGCTGGAACCGGATGACCCGAAGTAAACGCGGGCAGGAGTCGCTGGTGAAACCCGGTCCGGAGCGTGCGTGCCCGTGATACCCGACGTTCGGCGGGAATGCGTCACATCCTCCATGTGCACCATCGCCTCATCGTCCGGATCTCAGTGGATCTCTGGCTCGGGCAGGGTCTCCGTTCCGCAAAGATAGTCGAAATCGCAGCCATCATGCGCCTGCTGGATGTGGCGCACGAACATCTGTTCGTAACCTCGCGCCGGTGCCGGCTTCGGTCTGAACGCCTTGCGCCGTTCGGCCAGCTCGGCATCGTCGACCAGCATGTCGAGACGCCGCGCCGCCACATCGATCCGGATCACATCGCCGGTGCGTACCAGTGCCAGATTGCCGCCGATGGCCGATTCGGGTGAGACATGCAGGATGCACGCACCGTAGGAGGTACCCGACATGCGCGCATCGGAAATCCGCAGCATGTCACGAACACCCTGTTTCAGCAGTTTTCTGGGGATCGGCAGCATGCCCCATTCCGGCATGCCCGGCCCGCCCACCGGACCTGCGTTCCGCAAGATCAGCACATGGTCCGGGGTAACGTCGAGATCGTCATCGTCGATGCGCGCAGCCATGTCATCATAGTCCTCGAACACCAGCGCCGGCCCCTCATGTTCGAGAAAGCGCGGGTCGGCGGCGGAGGGCTTCATGACACAGCCATCGGGCGCAAGATTGCCGTAGAGAATGGCAGCGGCCTGCTTGCTCACGGGGTTTTCCATGGTCTGGATCACCTCGTCGCGATAGACGCGGGCATCGGCGATGGCCTCGCCGATGGTGTTGCCTTCCACGGTCGTGGCATCCAGATCCAGCACGCCCTCGAGACGCTTGAGAAGCGCACGGATACCGCCCGCGTAGTAGAAATCCTCCATCAGATACTTGCCCGATGGACGGACATTGGCGAGCACCGGAACGATCTGTGCCAGTTCGTCGAAGCGGTCGATGGTAAGCGGAATGCCGGCGCGACGCGCCATCGCCACGACATGCACCATGGCGTTGGTCGATCCGCCCATGGCGAGGTGGCAGCGAATGGAATTGTCGATGCTCTTGCTCGTGAGGAAATCGGACGGCTTGAGATCGCTCCAGACCATCTCGACGATGCGCCGCCCGGAAGCAGCACACATGCGCGGATGATTGGCGTCCGGTGCCGGCACCGAGCTTGCACCGCTGAGCGAGAAGCCCATCACCTCGGCAATCGCGGTCATGGTCGAGGCGGTGCCCATNNCCATGGTCATGCAGTGGCCATAGGAGCGGGCGATGCCGTCCTCGATCTCGTCCCAGTCCTTCTGCGTGATCGTGCCCGCCTTGAGCTCGGCCCAGTATTTCCAGCTGTCGGAACCGGAACCGAGGATCTCGCCATGCCAGTTGCCGCGCAGCATCGGCCCGGCGGGAACGAAGATCGCCGGAAGGTTCATGGAGATCGCCCCCATGATGAGGCCGGGCGTGGTCTTGTCGCAGCCGCCCATGAGCACCGCTCCGTCGATGGGATGCGAGCGCAGCAGTTCCTCGGTCTCGATGGCGAGAAGGTTGCGGTAGAGCATCGTCGTCGGCTTGACGAAGGGCTCGGAGAGCGAGATTGCCGGGAGTTCGAGAGGAAAACCGCCCGCCTGGAGGATGCCCCGCTTGACGTCATGCACGCGCTCCTTGAAGTGCGCATGACACTGGTTGATGTCGGACCAGGTGTTGAC
>JAGREZ010000159.1 GCA_020446285.1 Geminicoccaceae bacterium | reverse complement strand
CCCTTCTCCTCCTCGAAGGCATGGCGCGGCTGTTCGGCGACCGGCTGGAGGCCCGTTCGTCGCGGGTCGTGCCCGTGGAGATCACACGCTATGACAGCAATCTCGGCTGGTCACACATTCCCGGCGCCGTCGCCGTTTCCACGGCCACGGGCGAACCCGTCACCTACCGCATCAATTCACGCGGCCTGCGCGGCGGACCGGTAGGCGCGCGCGCCGCAAGGGCAAACCGCATTCTCCTGACCGGCGATTCGCGGGCCTTCGGCTTCGGGGTGAGCGAGGCCGATCATGTGCCGGCCCTTCTCGAAGGCTATCTCGACGATACCGAGGTCCTGAATGCCGGCGTCGCCGGCTACGGCATCGACCAGATCCTCCTGCAGTACGAGACCGCCGGCGCGGAGCTGCATGCCGATCTGGTCATCCTCTACCTGCCGCATTTCGGCAGTCACCGGCATATGCACGGCATCCGCTTCGGCAAGCGCAAGCCGCAATTCCGCATCGGGAAAGACGGGCTTCGCCGTATCGACGACCTTCCGGATCGCGAGATGCGCGACGAACCGCTCTGGCCCGTGCCATGGACCGCCATGCTCCAGCGTCATTCGGTTCTCCTCGAACTCGTCATCCACAGGCTCACCAAATGGATGTCCGCGCTCGAGGACCCCTGGGTGCCACCGGTGACGGCGGCCGAAGCACGCGAACAGGACCGGCTGGACGGAAGCGACGGAGCGTTCCGCGCGCGGATGCTGGCGCTTGCCGTGAGCCTCACCGAACGCATGGCACGGGATGTCGAGGCCGGCGGTGCCGTGCTTCTGGTCGCAACGGAGATGAAGGCGTTCGCCGATGCACTCGATGCGCAAGGTATCGAAGCGCTCTATGTCTACCACGCGCTCGACAATCCCGCCTACGAACATGCCTACAGCCTCGAGCATCTCAACGGCATGGGCAATGCCGTGCTGGCTTCCGTCCTCCATGCAAGGATCCTGGAGCGCCGCTGGCTGTGCGACGGCAAACCGGCCCACAATCTCTGCCCCGGCGGGTAGTCGCCCCTGATCGGCGGGGTTCCGTCGGCCCCGTTCGGGCGCGCCGCCCTTCGGGAGCCCGGATTGCGATACAAGGTTCCAGCGGGTCGAAGTTGAGATTCCCGGAAACCGGAACTACCGTTCGCGACATGTGCCGCTTTCACCGGCAGCTTCGCATCCGCGTTCAATCCGAAACGATCGGGAGACCGGTTCCTTGCGTTCACGTCACATCATGTTTCTCGCCGGACTGGCCGGTGCCGTCATCGTCGCGGCCGGCGGCTTCTGGCTGCTCTCCTCCGACGGCAATGCCAGCGGCATGAGACCCGATGACGGTGAATTCGTCGCTCTCGGCGAGACGATCTACGCCGAGCAGTGCGCAAGCTGTCACGGACGCGACCGCAAGGGCGAGACGAACTGGCGCGAACCGCTCGCCACCGGCGGCATGCCGGCACCGCCGCATGATGAATCCGGACATACCTGGCACCATCCGGGCCAGTTGCTGTTCGATTACACCAAACACGGCGGGCAGGCGCTCATCGGCGACCGCGGCAAGAGCAACATGCCGCCATTCGGCGACGTGCTGAGCGATGACGAGATATGGGCCGTCCTCTCTTACATCAAGTCCACCTGGCCCACTGAAATCCGGACGATGCACGACCAGCGCAACGGCTCCTGAGGTTTCCGGCACCGGTCAGTCCACCTCGCGCCCACAGTCAAGCGTGCGATACATCAGCATCCGCCTCACCGGATCGGGCGGGTTCGTTCATGGTGTCCGGCCGAGACCCGGCATGAACGGAAGGTCGGTCGCTTCGGGCCGGGCGCCGGCGGCGGTCAGCATGGCATGGACCTGGCCACGGTGATGCGTCTGGTGATTGAAGAGATGGACCACCAGAAGGGCAACCGGGCGAACGATCTCCCGGCCGATCGCGCCGGAATGCCAGGCGAGGTCGCCTTGCAGGTCCCGGTCGGTGATGGTGCTGGCCCATGAAGTGATGGCGGCGTCCGTCTCGCGCCGTTCGGCCTTGTAGGACGACCAGTCGGGCGCGAGCGATACCGATGCGGCGATACCGCCATCGGGCGGCGGCGAGTCGCTGAAGCGGGAAAGCCAGATGCGATCGCCCCAGAGCAGATGGTTCAGGGTATTCTCGATCGACCCGAAGAAGGCGCCACGCTCGAGCCGCCGCGCATCCTCGTCGAGCGTGTCGGCGGCAGCGATCAGGCTTTCGTTCTGCCATGTGCCGTAGCGTGCCATGAGCCTGACATAACCCGTATCGATCATTGCGGCATTCCCCGTTTCTGTCCGGCATCCCGATCTGCCATACTGCAAAACACGCAAGGGAGAGAGAAAAACCATGGTGCTTTCAGGTCGAAATGCGGTTGTAACCGGCGGCGAACGGGGTATCGGCGCCGCCATCGTCCGCAAGCTGCGCGCCGATGGCGCCGAGGTCACGAGCTGGGATCTCGACAGCGATCCGCCGGTCGACGTATGCGACGGCCGGAGCCTCGCCGACGCGGCGAAGCGGGCCGGGCGGATCGACATCCTCGTCTGCAATGCCGGCATCGCCGGGCCGACGGGACCGCTCGAGACCTATCCCGACGACATGTTCAGGAAAATCGTCGATATCGACCTCGTCGGCGTCTTCCTCACCTGCAAGGCCGTCGTTCCGCTCATGCGCGCGCAGGGTTACGGGCGGATCGTCACCATGGCCTCGCTCGCCGGCAAGGAGGGAACACCCAACGCGGCGGCCTACAGCGCGGCCAAGGCGGGCGTGATCGCGCTCACCAAATCGCTCGGCAAGGAACTCGCGGGCTCCGGCGTTCTCGTCAATGCCGTGGCCCCGGCGGCCATCGAAACATCGCTTCTGGCGCAGATGACGCCGGAACATGTCGCGACCATGATCGCGAAATCGCCGATGCAGAGGCTCGGAACCTCCGAGGAGGTGGCCGAGATCGTCGCCTGGCTCGCAAGCGAGCGCTGCAGCTTCAACACCGGCGCGGTGTTCGATCTCTCCGGCGGCCGCGCCACCTCGTGAGACCCAACCTCGTGACACCCGACCCTGTGACGCCCGTGACAGCCGGCCCTACATCCAGGGAAACTGCCACTTCGCGACAAGCACGAGCGCACCGAGGGAAACGACGATGACCGTGGCGGCGACATGCCACATGACAACCTCCACCGATGACCTCCCGAAGCGGTCATCATAGCATCGGTGGTGGCCTTTTGTAATGGCGCCATTGGTCCATACAGGCCGCGACTGGTCTCCCAGGAGGCGAAATCCGGCGCATGAACCCGGCGGCGAGTGTATCGGAGCGGCTGCACACCATGAATCCCCGAACGACACGTTTCGAACTTCTGGTGGTCGCATCCGCCGACGGCTTCATCGGCCGCAGGAGCGGTCACAATCCGTCGAGCTGGGCGAGCCCCGAGGAACAGCACCATTTCCTCGCCTCGGTCGATCGTGCCGACTGGTCGTTCATGGGACGGCGCACGGACGAGGAAGCACCGCGCGAGGACCGGCGGCGGGTGATCTTCTCCACCTCGGCAAGCGGCCTCGACTGGTGTTCGCCGACCCGGCTCCGGGTCGATCCCCGGTCCACGGGCATCGAAGCGATGATCGAAGCCATCGGAACCCGTCACCCGGCGCGCAACTGTCTCGTTCTCGGCGGCACGCGGGTGCATGACTGGTTCCTCGCACGGGCGCTGATCGACCGTGTGGTACTCACCATCGAGCCCGTGCGGTTCGGATCCGGCATGCCGATCGTGAGCAATATCGGCGGCGAGCCCGACGCGGTCATGCGCCGGCTGGGCTTTCGCCGCACCGACAGCCGCAAGCTCAATGCGGGCGGCACCCGCCTCGAGACCTTTGAGCCGGCAGGGTCTCAGCGCATCGATCCAGACAGATCATACTGATCTGTCTGGATAAATTGATGCGAAAGAAGGAACTGTCGGAAGACGGTCGGGGCCGGGTCAGGGTGATGTCAGGGAGAACTCCACGAGGCGGGCGACGACGATGCCCCAGCGACTCTGTCCATGGGCGAGCACCGGCAGGTGACGGCCGGGCAGGAGCGCGTCGCTGAGCCAGATCTCCACCCCGCGATCCCGCTCGCCTTCCTCGTCCCCATGTTCCGTGGCCCAGCGTTTCGACGCGCCGGCGAGAAGCTCGCCGTCGAGATCGCAGGCGAGCGCGGGCGCTGGCGGCAAATCGGGAAGGGATGCGACCGCCTCCCTGTCCCCTGCACAGGAAAGGACGAGCGAAACCGCGCGCTTGCCATCGAAGCTCGACCGTTCGATGCGCATGTCCGGGCCGGCGAGGGCAATGAGATCGCCCGCGAGCGCCAGCGGATCGGGGCCGCGGCGGAGATGCGGCGGCACCGCCTCGCGTTCGGCGGTGACCTCGGCCGGAATGTCGCTTTCGATCAGTTCACCCTTTTCGCCGAACAGCATCGACCAGGCCTGTTCTTCGTCATCCATCCAGCGCGCGGCGTGAAACCGTGTCTCGACGATCGCCCCATCGCCATCGCGCCTGACCGCCCGGCTTTCGATCAGGGAACGAAAGGCCACGATCCAGTCCAGCATGCCGGATGTCCGCGCCTCCAGGCCGAGTTCCCGCGATTGCAGGTCATCCTTCAGCGTCAGGGCGATCTCGCCTACCGTGAAGCCGGACCAGCGAACCTCGTAGCGCGCGGAAGCCTCGAGGGGAACGGCGGGCGCATCCTGTGCTCCGGCAGCGGCGGACAGGAACGGGAACAGCAGGGCGGCGAGAGGAACGAGCCGGCGGACGCTCATGCCCTGCCCTCGCCGAGCTGGCGATAGTGATAGCGATAGACGGTCGCAAAGCCGAGCGAGCGATAGAGCCCGAGCGCCGGCGCATTGTCGTCCTCGACCTGAAGATAGAACCGTCGCGCGCCCATGCCATGCGCCCAGACGGCCAGCCGCGCCATGACGGACCGTGCAAGGCCTCGCCGGCGAAAGCGCGGATCGCTGCGGACCGAGAAGATGCCGGCGAGCTCGCCATCGACCACACAGAGCCCGCCGGCGCGGGGCGCACCGTCGATCGTGACCACGGCGATGACGATCGGACGGGCGATCCGGGAGATGACGGCGGCGCGGGCAGCGCGGACGGTGGAGGACCAGAGCGGATCGCAAAGCGCGTTCATGGCGAGTGCTGTCGCCCGTCCCTCGAGTTCGACGGCATGCCGGCAGACCATGTGCGGGTCGATGGCGGCCAGCATGACGTTCGTGTCGGTGAGACGGTCATAGCCGCGCGCCTCCAGATACGGGTCCAGTCCCTGCGGACGGACCCGGTCGCACAGATGGAAACAGGGGGGAGCGCCCCGCTCGCCGTACCAGCGTTCGACATGCGCCACGGCTCTCGCGAGCGATGCGCCATCGCCATCGCCTCCCTCGAAATCCAGCGTGGCCGCCGAATTCAGCCGGCGCGAATGGCCACCGCCGCCGCGCAGGAGCCAGCCCCGGAAAAAGGCGGTCTCCACAGGCGGCCAGGCGAACAGCGCCGCCTTCTCGATCGTTGCGATCAACTGCGATTGCACCATCCATGGGATCCGCGACGAGGCTCGATGTCAAAGAGTTGCAGACCGTTTTGCCCGCGGCAAGACGATAGCGCAGGCCGTCACCCGATCTTGATGTCCCGTAATGCAGTATGGTGCCTGAATGCCATCGCTCTGCTACCTAGTCCCAGGTATCGGCGCGGGCGGCGCGACCAAGAGAGGAGCGATGACGGCACAGCAGGCTAGACAGCGTTTCATCGACGGCATGAGTCTCGCCGCAACCTCGGTGAACATCGTGACCACCGACGGGCCGGACGGCCGCGCGGGCATCACCGTGTCAGCCATGTCCTCGGTCTCGGCCGACACGCCGCAGCCCTCGCTTCTGGTCTGCATCCATCACGCCAGCCGCGCATCGCGGGCGATCATCGGCAACGGCCGCTTCTGCGTCAATCTCCTGCGTGACGACCAGTCCTACATCTCGGATGTCTTTGCCGGACGCCTGAAGACGCCGGACGGCGACCGCTTCTCGGCGTGCGAATGGGTCCAGTCGAAGAACGGCACCCCCCGCGTCCGTGACGCACTGGTCGCCTTTCACTGCCGCCTCGACCGGCACATGAAGGTCGGCACGCATCATGTCTTCTTCGGCGCGGTCGAGGAGACCGTGACCGCAACGGGCGGCCGGGCGCTGATCTATGCCAACCGCGCCTATGGCTCGCCGACGCGGCTCCTCGCGGATTCCACCCGCCCGGGTGACAGCGATGGCGATGGCGAACGCGAACTCCGCCTCGGCTGCCTTGCGACATTCGGTCCGCCACTCGTCCCCGCCATGCTCGCCCGCCTGCAGGAAGATTGCGGCGCGTTCGACATGCATCTGGTCGAGGGCGATCAGCAGCGGCTGCTCGAATGCCTGCGCTCGGGCGAGATCGAACTCGCCATGCTCCATGATTTCGACCTCGCCGACGAATTCCATTCCACCCCGCTGCACGACCTGCGGGTCCATGTCCTGATGGCCGGGGACGATCCTCTCGCCGGCAGGGAGGAACTCACACTCGCCGACCTCGCCGGCAAGCCGCTCGTCATGCTCGACCTGTCGCCCGGTCGCGATTACTTCCTGTCGCTCTTTCGCGACGCCGGGCTGGAGCCCAGTGTCGCATGCCGGAGTTCATCGGTGGAAATGGTGCGCGGCCTCGTCGGCTACGGCTTCGGCTTCGGCCTGTTCGCGACCCGGCCCGCGGGCAACCGGACCAGTGACGGACGAACCCTCGTCTGCCGGCCGCTCGTCGGCATACCCGGACCGGGCCGCCTCGTCCTCGCCCGCCGGCGCGACCGGACACCGGGCCGGATGGCCGCCGCGTTCACGGACATCTGCCGCCGCCTCGTCACCAACGGCTCATGACGGGCGGCGGGGCCGTGGATCGGTGCCATTCCTGCCGGTGGATTGGCCGGAGTCCCGGGATTCGTCGATCAGCGGCAGACGATCTCCAAGGACTTCCATCTCGGTCGCGATCTGTTCCATCGTTCGCGCCCAGTTGTGGATGAAGATTTCCATCTCGCCATCGACGGCCCTGATCGTGCGCAGATGGGCGGCGAGCCTGCGCAGACGCCCGGAATCCGCCGCAAGCGGGAGAATGCCATCGTCGAGGGGCTCGTTCTGGTTGTCGCCGGAAAGCGGCTGCGGCTTGAGGAAGCCCCGGAGCCCGCTCAGGCCGAAACCGAGCCGGGCGAAAGCGACGATCCCCGCGCGCTCGTCGCTGTCACGGTCCGCCGTGTCGTTTTCATTCATCATGTCCGGCCGCCCGCACCGCCGCAAGAGGCCGCCTGTCGAACCGTGCCGGATGAAACAGCGAATTGCCAGATGCGATCACGAGGTGACATCCTTCTTTACAAAAATGACACAACACAGATAAAGGCCGGAAAACCGGACGTTCCCGACATAGACATCTGCACGACATCTCGACATACATGAATATAGCTTGAAAATGATTTGTAAAGATAATCCATTACTGGATATTGTATTTCACAATAATTCTTGAGTTTTTTGATGAATTTCAATGAGCGAATTCGCGAAGGAGCGTTGTTCTTTTGCTTACTTCGCGACGCAAATGGTACGACGGGCCACGCCCATCGTCATCGAACCCGTATATTGACAGCGACCACCCTTCGGCCCCATGCCCTAGTCCATGGACGCGATCACACTCGACATCATGTGGAACAGGCTGGTGGCCACCGTCAACGAACAGGCGGCGGCACTCATCCGTTCCTCCTTCACCTCCATCGTGCGCGAAGCCGGCGACCTCTCCGCCGGCGTCTTCGACCGGCGCGGACGCATGGTCGCCCAGGCGGTCACCGGCACACCCGGCCACATCAATTCGATGGCCACCGCCATGGGCCATTTCCTCAAGCGGTTCCCGGTAGACACGCTCGCGCCCGGCGACGTGCTCATCACCAACGATCCATGGCTCGTCGCCGGTCAGCTCAACGACATCACCATCGTCACACCGGTGTTCAGGCAGGGCCGTGCGGTGGCCTTCTTCGCCAGCTGCTGTCACGCGCTCGACATCGGCGGGCGTGGTCTGTCCGCCGACAGCCGCTCGGTATTCGAGGAGGGGCTGCTGATCCCGATCATGAAGCTCTGCGAAGCCGGCCGGCCGGTCCAGCCGATCTTCGATCTGATCGAGGCCAATGTGCGGACACCGCTCGAGGTCATGGGCGACCTGCATTCACAGATCACCGGCAACGAGGTGGGCGGTCGCCAGTTGCTCTCCTTCATGGACGAACTCGGCCTCGACGATATCGAGGAACTCGCCGACGAGATCATCGACCGCTCGGAAAGGGCCATGCGCGCGCGCATCGAGGCGCTTGCCGACGGCGACTACCCGTTCGGGCTCGTCATCGACGGTTTCGACGAGCCCATCACCATCGAGACCTGCGTCCGCATCCGCGGCGACCGCATCCTCGTCGACTATGCCGGTACGTCGAAAAGCGTCGGCCACGGCATCAATGTCTGCGCCAACTACACGCTCGCCTACACCAATTACGGCATCAAGTGCGCCATCTCCCCGGATGTGCCCAACAATGAGGGCAGCTTCCGCCCGGTGTCCATGAATGCGCCCGAAGGCTGCATCCTCAACGCAGAGCGCCCGCGCCCCGTCGGCGGCCGTCATCTCGTCGGCCATTTCGTCCCCTCGGCGATCATGGGCGCCCTGGCGAAGGCCCTGCCCGACAAGGTCATGGCGCCGGGCTTCGATGCGCTCTGGGACACCCATCTCGCCGGCCGCGATCCGCGCACGGGCGAGCAGTTCTCGTTCACCTGGTTCGCCGCCGGCGGCACCGGTGCCCTCCACGGTCAGGACGGCCTGAGCGCCACCGCCTATCCGAGCGGCATCGCCGGAGTCCCTGTCGAGGTCATGGAAAATCTCGCCCCCGTCATCTTCTCCCGCCGGGAACTCCGCCCCGATTCCGGCGGTGCCGGGCAATGGCGCGGCGGCCTCGGCCAGACCTTCGAATTCTCCGTCGCCATGGACGAGCCGTTCCTCTTTTCCGGCCTCTACGACCGGATCGATCATCCCGCACCGGGACTCGCTGGCGGGTCGTCCGGAGCGGGCGGCATCCTGCATGTCTCCGCCGACCGGACGGTCCGCGCCAAGACCAGCGAGATGCTCGCCGCCGGCACCGTGGTCCGCATCGATCTTCCCGGCGGCGGCGGCTATGGCGATCCGGCGAAACGCGACCCGCAGGCGATCGAGGCCGATCTGCGCGACGGTTACATTTCCGCCAAACGCGCGAAATGTGATTACGGCCACAGCGCTTGACGCAGGGATCCGCATGATACCCTCCAAGGAGGTCAGCCGTCCGGTTGCATAATGTCCGGGCCGACCTTGCTGATTTTTTCAGGTGATTTCGTACGACCGCAAGGGTCGGAGACCATTGTCTTGATATCGAACAGAGTGCGAAAATTCGGGGCGCTGTACCGGCGCCGTGGTGCACCGGACGCCATGCGCGAGGCATTGACATGGACGCTGGCGCGCCTGCGGCTGGTCGAGGATGTCGAGGGCCGCCGCCGGGCGCTGGCACTGGAACTGGCGCGGGCCTTCCAGTGGCGGGTGAGCTACGGCCCGTTTCGCGGCATGATCCTGCCCGAACGAAGCTGGTGGTCGACCCAGGACCGCGCGCCCATGCTGCTGGGTCTCTACGAACAGGATGTGCTCGAAATCCTCGTCCGCGAACTGGCCCGACGACGGCATTTCATCGATATCGGCGCCGGCGACGGCTATTTTGCCGTGGGCCTGCTCGCCACCGGCCACGCCCTCAGATGCCTGTGCTTCGAGGCCTCGATGGAAGGCCGGGCGGTGATCGCCGAATGCGCGCGGGCAAATGGCGTCACCGAGCGGATCCACATCGACGGCGCCGCCAACAGCCGGACCCTGCTCGACATCGAGGATGGAATCCTCGCCGATTCGGTGGTGCTGATCGACATCGAGGGCGAGGAATTCGAACTGCTCGACGACATCGCCCTGGAACGGTTGCGCGAGGCGGTCGTCGTGGTCGAACTGCACGACCATCGACACGACTTCGACACCTCCCACCGCCGCGATCTGCACGACCGCGCCGCCCGCCACTTCGAGATCAGCGAAATTCCCCACCGCGGACGCAATCCGGCACAGTTCCCCGAACTCGACCATCTCCCCGAAAACGACCGCTGGCTCGCCTGCTCCGAAGGCCGCAGCGCCAAGATGACATGGCTCCTCTTCGAACCCCGAACCGTCACCGGCCACCCGCCGCCTTCATCCGATGCCGGCCATGGCCCATCGATGCCATTCGCCGACGAAGTCCCGATCAGGGGATGATCTCGAATTTCTTCACATCGACCAT
>JAGREZ010000158.1:3969-5939 GCA_020446285.1 Geminicoccaceae bacterium | reverse complement strand
ACATCGGACAGATAACGGACCGTGCCGCCGATCCACGCGAAACGGGCCCGGAATCCCGCATGGATCCGGACCCGTTCCCGACATCGAATGACAGCCTATTCAGACTGTCCGCCGGCCGTTCAGCTGCTGGCACCTCCGCAATCGATCACCGAGAACTCGACGCGGCGGTCGAGAGCATCCATCACGTCATCCGTTCCGGAGCCGATGATGTTCTGCGAACTGCCGGCGCCGTTGGTGATGGAACGCTTCTCGATGGCCGGTTCGACATCGATGAGACGCTGCTTGATGACATCGGCGCGCAGCAGCGACAGGCGTTCGTTGAGCGCCGCCGGACCGGATGCGCTCGTATGGCCCGTGATTTCCAGACAGGAATCGCTCTGTACCGCGCGCTTCGCGATCTGCTCGTTCCAGATCGGATAGGGTTCGGTGATACGCGGATCGGGGATGAACGCCGTCGAACCGGGCTTGAACAGGTATTTCACCGAAAGCTGCCCGTTGCGCAGGCCGTAATCGACGATCGAGCCGAACGCCCGCCCGGCCTCATCGCGATTCCCGAGCTTCCAGTTGGACATGTAGATGCCGTTATGGACGCGAAGCTGGTCGCCGGCGGCCGTGCTGCGGGCATTGCGATAGAGGTCGAGTGCTTCCTGGTAGCGACCGGCCTCGTAGGCGTCGATGCCATCGGAGATCAGCGAAGCGGTGAGCACGCCTTCGAGATAGGTCGGATCGATGGGATCGCCGGGCTTGGTCTTCTGGCAGGTGTTGATATAGGCCTGCACCCAGCCATCCGCACGCCAGGTGGGGCTTTCGGAGAAGTAGGGTGTCGGCGTGGCATCGACATCCTCGATCCGGGCGAAGGCGACCCCCTTGCCCACCGTCACGCCCTTGGCGAGATCGGCGAGGACGAGACAGATGCGGAAGGCATTGCGCGTGCCGGCGGTCTTGCGCATCTCGTTCACCGGCGTGAACGTGCCCACCAGCACGAGCGGATTCTCCGAGACATTCTCGGAGGAGAATTCACGCACCTCGAACTGCGGATATTTTTCACGCGCCAGCGTCATCAGTTCGGCCTGCATGGAGCGGGTCGTGTCGTACTGGACGCCGGTCACACCGTCGACGAGCGGGTCGATGACCAGCGGATTGGCCTGATCGGCGGAAACGTTCGCATCCGCGAAGAGCTTGTTCGCGGCCGAGCGGAACGCCTCGTCGAACGGCAGGGGCGGCGGCGGCGTCTCGGCGGGGACGGCCTGCGCCTGTGCCTGCGGCGCGGCGACATCGGCGGGCGTCACCGGCTCATCGGTGAGGCCCATCATGTCATTCCAGAGGCCGCATGAGGACAGGGTGAGAACCATGGCCAGCGTGGTGGTGGCCCTGAGCAGGCCGCGCGCGCTAGCGGCAGCCCGATTGCAGGATCGTACGGTCTTCATTGCTGAGATATTCCCCCAACGTTGCTTTCATGATGATTTCCGCGCATCGAGGATCTTCTTTCGGACGCGACGGTTTGTTGACAGCGGCCTGCGCTTGTGCGGGCCTGCTGACCTTGGGCGGAGCCGGAGCGGCAACGGCCGGTGCGGGACGGTCCGTCGAGCGCAGCACGGCAAAGCCGACACTGAACGCGACATCTCCCTGGCCGAGAACCTCTTCGAGCGACGCCAGATAGGTCGCCGTAGGTTGATCTCCCCTGTTGTTCAATCCGATCGGT
This sequence comes from Geminicoccaceae bacterium, assembly GCA_020446285.1. Classification (GTDB taxonomy): domain Bacteria; phylum Pseudomonadota; class Alphaproteobacteria; order Geminicoccales; family Geminicoccaceae; genus JAGREO01. Next base: position 4,237 of record JAGREZ010000158.1, on the reverse strand, counting down.
CTGTTCGTGACGAGCGCCATCAGCAGATGCGCGCCGGTCGTGGAAGGAAGCCGCCAGGCATCATCCGCGATCTTGCGCGTCGTCGCACGGGGCGCATCGACCGCGAGCGGCCGCGCCATTGCGTCCTCGTCGAAGAGAACGAGCGTTACATGGCCATTCAGCGGGCCGCCGAGTTCGAGCGCGAGCTCCTCGCCGGTGAACCAGTCACGCTTGACCGGCTCGACATCGACGAGCGCCAGCGCGTCGTTTTCATCGACAAGCGTCCGCG
>JAGREZ010000158.1:0-3916 GCA_020446285.1 Geminicoccaceae bacterium | reverse complement strand
CAGAGAGACGCGGCGAGCGGCTCGATCCGCGCCTCGCCGACCGCAGGAAGCGCCTGCCCGGCCATCCGCGTCGTCGCCTCCATCACGATTCCGGGCTCGCGGCTGTAACCCGTCACATCGAGCAAAGCACCACGCATGGCGACATCGACGACCGTACACGGGATCTCCTGCAGCCACGCACGGGCGAGCATGGGCGGTGAAGCCGGCCGCGCCGCCGGAACGATCAGCATCCCGGGAAGGGCCTTCTGGGCGAGCCCGGGCGCGGGCCCGTTCGAGGGAAGCACGGTGCCCGGCGTCAACGCCGCTGTCTTGACCTCGGCGGAGAGCGCCTTGGCCGCATTGCCCGTCACACTTGCGGTATGATTGGTCGCAAGGCCGAACGAATCCACGGCAGGACGGGCGGTGGCGGGATCGGCAGGAGCCGGACGCCCCGCCTCGGGCGCTCCGCTGATGGCAATGCCGGAAACGGCCGACGCCTCTGCCGGGCCCGTCATCACGGCCGGACCTCCGCCGGCATTTGCGGCAGCGCCCTCGACCAGTGCCGCGACCTGCACTGCCGGAGCGGCCGGGAGCCTCGCCTCTCCGGCAAGGACAGTGGGGCGTTCCTCGAGCGGCGGGAGCTCGATCCCGGCCTCTTCCGTTTCTCCGGCATCCGTTGGACGCAGCGCCTGCACGGGCACGGCTTCGGGCAGTCCCGGAGCCGCGGGCGGCTGCCGGTCCGCCGGTTCCTCGACAAGAGCCGCCACTTCCGCGCCGGCCACCCGTCCCTCGTCGGCAGCCTGCATCGTCTCGATCTTGATCCGGGCGAGACCGGCGAACACGCCTTCGGGAAACTGCCTGAGATATTCGGCGAACGGAGCCACCGTCGTGCTGGATTCGATGGCGTTCCAGAATGCCAGTTCCAGTGCCACCCGCGTGCCGTCGCTGCCGGAAGCGGGACGCTCGACCGGCGGAATGAAATAGAACGGATCACCGCCGAGCGAGCCATAGACGTGCGGCTCCTGACGATAGCCCGTCGCCTGCAGCACCGAATCCCGCACCTTGCGGAACAGGAACTGAATCTCGAGGCCCGGACTTTCCATGTGCTCGAGCAGCGCGTTGGTGAACGGGCTGTTGGCACCGAAACCATCCTCGGCAACCTGCCCGTCCTTGGCGGCATAGGCGACCAACATGTCGCCCGGCGGCTCGATACGGGCAAGCCCCCGGCCGACGCTGCGTGTGCTGCCGGCGGAACGCACCATGCGCGTGGCGAAGGGATTGTTGCGACAGGCGTCGAGCAGGACCACCCGCAGGCGCTTGGCCGACTCCACCGAGCGCAACACGAGATCGAGCGGCACCGCCTCGAAGGCAACATCGACATCGCTCGCCAGTTCCGCATCGGTCGGTATGAGAAAGTTCTGGCCGCCCATCTCGATGCCATGACCGGCATAGAAGACGAGCGCCATGTCGGCCGTCTGGACCTCACGGGTGAAACGCTGGAGCGTACGCTGGAAGCGCATGCGATCGAGGTCCGTTTCCATGATGACCAGATCGAAGCCGATCCGCTCCAGCGTGTCCTTCATGGCGACGGCATCGTTCACGGGGTTCGGCAGGGCCGAGGCATGCGCGTAGGCACCATTGCCGATGACCAGCGCCACGCGCCGCTCCCCCGCAAGTGCCGTGCTCGCGCCGGACGCCAGCATTACGTTCGCGACGAGCATGGCGTTCGCGACGAGCAGGGTCGAGGCAAGGAACAGCAGCTTCGGCAGCAGGACGCTGCGGGCTCTGGCCAGGTACCCCTTCATTGGACTCCCGTTTCGCGACGCACCCTGATTGATGCCATATTCACCTAACCTGCACAAGTTGTGCAGGGTCTTCGCGCCCCTTTCATGCCTGAACATACCAATGGACGCGGTGATATCGCTCACACCCACATTCGGGGTTGTTGTCATCATTGGTTAAATCAACCGGACACGACTGCAAGCAAAGATCTGCCGGAATACAGGGCGAAATACACGGGAAGCACCAATGAATATGGACCGGACGTTCGACAGGACATATGATTGCATTCGGATCCTGCTGACCTGCATTTTTTCAAGGAGGCGACCGAGGCCGTGGTCATGTTTTGTTCAGGGTGGGTGAACCCGTGATTCGTGCGTTCACACCCGCTGGCATCCATCCGGGTTTCGGTCGGTACCATCAGGCGGTGGAAGTCCCCGCCGGCAGGCGGTTGCTCGTCCTGTCGGGGCTGCTCGGCATCGATGCGGCGGGACATGTGCCGGATGGATGCGCGGCGCAGTGCCGACTGATCTTCGATGCCATCGACCGCTGCCTCGAACAGGCCGGGCTCGGCCGTGCCGACCTCGTCCAGTTGCGCAGCTTTCTCGTCGAGCCCGCGGACCGGGCGGCCTACATGCGGGAACGCGACGCCTTTGTCGTCGATCCCGCCCCGGCCTCGACACTCCTCTTCGTCAAGGCTCTCGCGGCACCGGAATTCCGTGTCGAGATCGAAGCGATGGCGGCCGGACGATGAGCGTTCTCTATATCTACGCCCATCCGCTCGAACAATCGCTGCACGGTGCGATCAAGAACCGCGCACGCGAGGTCCTTCGCGACGGGGTCGACTTTCTCGATCTGAATGCCGAGGGTTTCGATCCCGTCCTCTCCGCGCGCGACCGCGAGCTCTATCACGACGAGGAACGCAATATCGAAGCGGTGGCGCCCTATGTCGAAAGGCTGAGGCAGGCATCGACCTGGATCGTCCAGTTCCCGACATGGAATTTCGGGCCGCCGGCCATATTGAAGGGATTTCTCGACCGTGTCTTCGTGCCCGGCATCGCGTTCGACCTGAGCGAACCGTCACGCACGAGGCCGCTGATGACCCACCTGCGACGGGTCGTCGGGATCGTGACCTACGGGCAGCCGCGCCATGTCGCCTGGTGGATGGGAGATCCGCCGCGAAAGCTCATCAAGCGTCATCTCGTCTGGCATTCCGGCGGCAGGGCACGGGCCGACTATCACGCATTGTATCACGTCAACGCACTCGACCGGCAGGGCGGGCAGGCATTCATCGATCGCGTCGCGAGGGCGCTCGAACAGCTGTAAAAGGGGGAACCATCCATCATGGGCGAAAGCATCGAACGGAAACTGCGCAAGGAAATCATCCAGACGGCCTTGCGGATGAACGAAACCGGCATCAATCACGGATCGTCGGGCAATGTCAGCGTGCGGCAGGATGACGGCATCCTCATCACCCCCTCGGGTCTCGCCTATGACACGCTCGTGCCCGAGGACATCGTCAAGGTCTTCTGGGACGGCAGCTATGAAGGCCGCCGCCTGCCCTCCTCCGAGTGGCGCTTCCACCTCGACATCATGCGCGAACGCGATGACGTGAATGCCGTCATCCACACCCATGCAACCGCCTGCACCACGCTTGCCTGCCTGCGCATGGACATTCCGGCATTCCACTACATGATCGCGGTCGCCGGCGGAAACAGCATCCGCTGTTCCGACTATGCCCGCTTCGGCACGCAGGAACTGAGCGACCACATTCTCAAGGCGCTCGAAAACCGCGCCGCCTGCCTGATGGGCAATCACGGGATGCTCGCGACCGGCAAGGATCTGGCGCGGGCATTCGGTCTCGCCATCGAGGTCGAGAACCTGGCGGAGGTCTACTGGCGCACGCTTCAGGTCCAGCGTCCGGTCATTCTCACCGACGGCCAGATCGACGAGGTTCTGGAACGCATCGGCGCCTATGGCAAGCAGCCCGAGGAAATCGCCGATGGCCAGATGCCCGCATTCGAGGCACCTCTCAAGCGCGCAAGCTGAAACCGGCCGGTCCATGAACAGGACCGGCCCGTTGTCAGAATGGAAGCGTCAGCCCGGCTCGTTCGGCTGACGCTTCCGCGAGGTCGAGCAGCCGCTGGAGTCGTGCGCC
>JAGREZ010000157.1:5101-12583 GCA_020446285.1 Geminicoccaceae bacterium | reverse complement strand
GGTGAACAGCAGGGTCGGATCGTTGTGCGGAACGAGCGACGAGGAGGGCACGATCTCGTGGCCGCGTCCCCTGAAGAAATCGAGAAATGCCTTGCGGATATCGTTGACGGTTTGCATCGGGCTTCCGGCTGGAACGGGTCGGTTTCCGCCTTCATAGCGAGGCAGCGGGCACGAAGAAAGCATCTCGACCCCCGGGACGGGGCTGCAAACCGGCAAATCTCCGCTGTTTTTCCTGTTCAATATATACCAACCCCGATCATGTTCAATCGTGGCGCGATCTATCCGGGACAGGCCCCCACGGGCTCCGGACGCCGCACCGTACCGTCCTCGTTCACCGTGATCTCGCGTTCGGGATAACCGAAGAGATAGCCCTGCCCGAGATTGATCCCGATCCGCGCCAGTTCCCGCGCCTGCTCCTCCGCCTCGATCATCTCGGCGATGGTGACCACGCCGAGGCTTCGGCAGAGATCGGTCATGGCGGTGACGATCGACGCGTCGCGCTCGCTGCTCAGGAGATTGCGCACATAGCCGCCATCCACCTTGACATGATCGACACGCAGCGAGCGGATATAGTGGAAGGCGGACGCGCCCGCGCCGAAATCGTCCAGCCCGACCTTGTTGCCGCGCGCACGGATGCGGTCGAGGATCTTCGCCATGCGGTCGAGATCGCGGATCTCCGCCGATTCGGTGATCTCGAACATGATCGAACGGGCCAGCGAGCCGGAGCCGCTGAGGATCCTCTCGAGCTCCTTGAGGAAACTGTCCTGCTCGAGCGAGCGGGTCGAGAGATTGACGGCGATCTTCGGGCGGCCGCGGCCGGCGGGAAACCGCGAGATGTATTCGAGGACCTTGCGCACCACGGCGAGATCGAAATCCAGGGTGATGCCGACATCCTCGGCGAAGGTCACCACCTCGAGCGTCATGCCCCAGCCACGAAAGCGGCTCAGCGCCTCGTGGTGATGCACCTTGCGGGTCGCGAGATCGACGATCGGCTGATAGGCGACGTCGAATTCCAGACGGTTGACGACATTGCGGAACTGCGCGATGCGCTCGACCGTCGCCTTGTAGCTCTCCTGCAGCGCCTCGCCGAGCGAGCGGATCTGGACCGACCCCTCCAGCTCGCCGGCGAACGACTTGAGCACATGAACGAGCGCCTGCGATGCCTCGTTTCTCGAGAGCGAGGATTCCGCGAGCCCGACCACCTGGGTCTTGAACTTCAGGTCGATGTCGGACGAGGCGGCGCGCGTCACCTCCTCGAGCTGCTTGCCGAGATCGCCTTCGCCCCGCTCGCGAACGACGCCGAAGACCCCCTCCTCCAGACGGCCCGCGGAGGTACCGTCGATCGACAGGCTGCGCAGGAAACCGCCGAGCGTGCTCAGGACGGATGGAAGCTCGTCGGAGTGAAGCTCCACACCGCCCCCCTCGAGGCCCTCGATACGGATGAGCGCGAGCTCGCGCTGCATGCCGAGATCGCGCGCATCGGCGAGATGCCGTTCGGCGAGCTCGATGAAACTCTCGCGTTCGAGCATGCCCGTCTGCGGATCGTAGACCCGGTTCGCGAATCCGCAGCCGGGCGGAAGGCGGCTGATGGCGACCCGCACGAGGCCGTCATCGAGGGCGTTGATCGCACGCACCATAGTCGGCACCGAACACCCCCGGAGTTGCAGGTGCACCGGCCCCACCAGCTGACGCTCGGGCAGGCGCATCAGCACCCGCCTGCAGGTCTCGCGATCGCGTTCCTCAAGAAGGGTCTCGAACGCCTCCCCGACCAGCTCGTCGGTCGCCCTGCCGGTCATGCTGCAGGCCGAGCCCGCGGCGAAACCGACCGTTCCGCCGGCATCGAGCTCGAGGAGCAGGTCCGCCGCCGCGAAAGCGAAACTCAGATATCTGTCACGTTCTGCCTTCAAGAATCTCTTCCACACATCCGGCAAACCATTTCAAGCCCGATCGCCATCCTAGCGGCTGGCAGTAAACCAAGGGTAAACGGATGCTCTTCGCGTGCCGGGGCCGGACCCGGCGAACGGTGGCGGTGTGTGGCCGGCAAGAGTGGTGGCGGGGCCCGGCGGGCGGTGCTAGAAGGTCGCCTCCCAAGCACATTCGAGCAGCGCCGACCATGAATCAGGAGACGATGACAGCGAGCAAGGCCTGGCCTTTCGTCGAGGCGACGGCCCTTCTCGGGCGGATCGGGAAGAACCCGCCGACCAAGGGGTATGTGCTGTTCGAAACGGGTTACGGCCCCTCGGGCCTGCCACATATCGGAACCTTCGCCGAAGTATTCCGGACGACCCTGATCCGCCATGCCTTCTCGCTCATGTCGGACCTGCCGACCGAGCTCTTCGCCTTTTCCGATGACATGGACGGCCTGCGCAAGGTGCCGGACAATGTGCCCAATGCCGCCATGGTCGGCGAATATCTGCAAAAGCCGCTGACATCGATCCCCGACCCGTTCGGCACACACGAGAGCTATGGCGCCCACATGAACGCGAGGCTGCGCGCCTTTCTCGATGCGTTCGGTTTCGACTACACCTTCAAGAGCGCGACGGAATGTTACAGGGCCGGGCTCTTCGACGAGGTGCTGCTGCGCGTGCTCGAGCGGCACGAGGCGATCTGCAATGTCGTCAAGCCGCATCTCGGCGAGGAACGGCGGGCCACCTACAGCCCCGTGCTGCCGATCTCGCCGCGCACCGGCCGCGTGCTTCAGGTGCCGCTCGAGGAAACGAGACCCGAAAGCGGCACCGTCGTCTTCCGCGACGAGGATGGCAGCCTGCAGGAAGTGCCTGTCACGGGCGGTTCGTGCAAGCTGCAATGGCGCGCCGACTGGGCGCTGCGATGGACGGCGCTCGAGGTGGATTACGAGATGTCGGGCAAGGATCTGATCGATTCGGTCCGCCTGGGCGGCCAGATCTGCCGGATCATGGGCGGCACGCCGCCGAACAACCTGACCTACGAGCTGTTCCTCGACCAGAACGGCGAGAAGATCTCGAAGTCGCGCGGCAACGGCCTGACCATCGAGGAATGGCTGCATTACGCGACGAAGGAGAGCCTGCAACTCTTCCTCTACCAGAGCCCGAAAAAGGCCAAGCGCCTGTATTTCGACGTCATTCCGCGTCAGGTCGATGATTATCAGGCGTTCATCGACGCCTTTGCGGCACAGGAGGACGACAAGAAGCTCGGCAATCCGGTCTGGCACATCCACGCCGGCGATCCGCCCTCTCTCGACATGCCGGTCAGCTTTTCCATGCTGCTCAACCTCGCGGCCGTGGTGAATGCCGACGAGCCATCCGTGCTCTGGAGCTTCATCCGGCGCTATGCGCCCGACTGCACGCCCGACAACAATCCGGGCATGGCGAAACTGGTCGACGGGGCGATCGCCTACTATCGCGACATGATCGCGCCGAACAAGGTCTATCGCGGACCGGACGAGCGGGAACGGGCGGCGCTCGCCGACCTGCGCGGGGTGCTCGCGGGCCTTCCGGACGACGCCGATGCGAAGACCATCCAGAACGAGGTCTACGAGATCGGCCGGACGCACGGATTCGACAATCTGCGCGACTGGTTCAGGGCGCTCTATGAAATCCTGCTCGGCCAGAGCGAGGGGCCGCGATTCGGCTCGTTCGTCGAAATCTACGGAAAAGGTGAAACCGTGGCGCTGATCGACACCGTCCTCGAAAAGGGCACACCCGCCCGCGATGGCTAGGGCATCGATCCAGACAGATCGTACGGATCTGTCTGGAAAAATTGATGCAAAAACAAGGAGCTGGTGCTCGGATGAATGAACGAAGTGAATGCGCCTGAGCACTAGGGCGACGCCGGCGGGATCCGCGCGCAAGGCCGCAGGTTCGGCGAGGTCGCTGGCACTCGACGTGCTCGACGGCTGCCTCGGACTGAAACCGCGTGCCGCGGAAAGCCTGTTCGACAACCATCCGGGCCTCGGGCGGCTGGATGCGCGCGACCGTGCCTTCTCGCGCCTGCTTTATGCGAGCTGCCTTCGCCGCATGAAGGCGCTCGACGCCGCCCTCGCGGCGCATGTGAAGAAGACACCGAAGAGCCTGACACTGCTCAACATACTGAGATTGGGTGCGGCACAGCTCCTGATCCTGGAAACGCCGCCGCACGCCGCGCTCAAGGAGACGGTCGACCTCGCCCGCGCGAAGGCACCGCATGGTGCCGGCATGGTCAACGCGGTGCTCCGCAGGCTCGTCGGCAGCAGACTGGCCGATGCGGCGGCGGGTATTCGCGAAACACCGTCATGGTTGCATGAAAGCTGGGCGCAGGCGTTCGGCGAGCGGGAAGCCGATGGCCTCGAAGCGGCACACGGGGGCGAACCGCCGCTCGACATCACCTGCCCCGTCGATCGCGAAGCCTGGGCCGAACGGCTCGGCGGCATCTGCCTCGGCAAGGCAACCATCCGTCTTCGCGACCATGGCGCGATCGGCGAGCTCGCGGGCTACGGGGAAGGACGATGGTGGGTTCAGGATGTCGCGGCAGCCGCACTCGTTCCGCTGCTCGGCGATGTCGCCGGCCGCCATGTCCTCGATATCGGTGCGGCACCGGGCGGCAAGACCGCCCAGCTCTGCGCCGCCGGCGCGCGGGTGACGGCGATCGAAAGCTCGGATGCCAGGGCCGTGCGGCTGCGGGAGAACATGAAGCGGCTGGGGTTCGCCCCCGAGATCATCGTCGCCGATGCGTGCGAATGGACCGGCGGCGGGGGATTCGATGCGGTCCTGCTCGATGCGCCCTGCACCGCGACCGGTACGATCCGCAGGCATCCGGACATCCTGCGCGTGCGCAAGCCCTCCGACGCCGCCCGCATGGCCCGCCAGCAAAGGCGGCTGCTCGAAGCGGCGATCCGTCAGCTGTCCCCGGACGGCGTGCTGCTCTATGCGGTCTGCTCGCTGCAGCACGAGGAAGGGCCGGGACAGATCGAGCGGCTGGCGAGCGACGCGACCGGCATGGAACCCGTGCCGGTCGACGCCACCCGCCTCGGCGGGCTTCCCGCGCATGTGCATGCCGACGGAACGCTTCGAACCTCGCCTGCCGATCTTGCCGACGAGGGCGGCATGGACGGATTTTTCGCCGCCCTTCTCAAACGCCATGCCTGACCACAACGATCTTCGGGAAATCGCCACCATGTCCCCATCTCCTGTCCGCCGCGCCCTTCTCTCGGTCTCGGACAAGTCCGGTATCGTCGACTTCGCCCGGCGGCTCGCCGAACGGGGTGTGGAACTGATCTCGACCGGCGGGACGGCAGCGGCACTCGCCGATGCCGGGCTCGCCGTCACCAGGGTTGCCGATGTCACCGGCCAGAGGGAGATCCTCGGCGGCCGGGTCAAGACCCTGCACCCGAAGATCCACGGCGGATTGCTGGCCCGAAGGACGGTGCAGGCCGACATGACCACGCTCGGTGAGGAGGGGATCGGCGGGATCGACCTTCTCGCCGTCAATCTCTACCCCTTCGAACGGACGGTCGCCGGCGGTGCCGGATTCGACGAGGCGGTCGAGAACATCGACATTGGCGGACCGGCGATGATCCGGGCGGCGGCAAAGAACCATGAAAGCGTGCTCGTGCTGGTCGATCCCGCCGATTATGACGAGGTGATCGCCGCCATCGCCGCCGGTGAGGTTTCCCCGTCCCTGCGCCGCCGTCTGGCACTCAAGGCCTTTGCCCGCACCGCCGCCTATGATGCCGCCATCGCCACATGGCTCGAAACGCAGACCGGCGAAGCTGTCCCGGAACATCTGCGAATCGCGGGCGATCTCGGCGCAGCGCTCCGCTATGGCGAGAACCCGCACCAGAAAGCCGCACTCTACCGGACCGCCGACAGCCGCCCCGGCGTGGCGCGTGCCGAACAGCTTCAGGGCAAGGAGCTCAGCTACAACAATCTGCAGGACGCCGATGCGGCCTTCGAGCTGGTCGCCGAATTCGAAGCTCCGGCCTGTGCGATCATCAAGCATACCAATCCCTGCGGCGTGGCGACCGCCGCTTCGCCCGTGGATGCCTATCGTCTGGCGCTGGAGAGCGATTCCGTGAGCGCGTTCGGCGGGATCATCGCGCTCAATCGCGAGCTCGACGGGGAAACTGCCGAAGAAGTCTCGAAGATCTTCACCGAGGTCGTGATCGCACCGGCCGCGACCGAAGACGCGCGCGCGATCATGGCGGGCAAGCCCAATCTACGCCTTCTGCTCACCGGCTCCATGCCCGACCGGAGACAGGCGCGCTGGACGATGAAATCGATCGCCGGCGGCATTCTCGCACAGGAACAGGATCTGTTGACGCTCGAAGCGGGGGACCTGCGCTGCGTGACCGGACGCGAGCCGACCGACGACGAGACCGGGGCCATGCTGTTCGCCTGGAAGGTCTGCAAGCATGTCCGCTCGAATGCCATCGTCATCGGTGCCGGAACGCGCACACTGGGCGTCGGCTGCGGCCAGACGAGTCGCGTGGATGCGGTGGAACTGGCCGTAAGAAAGGCCGATGCGACCCGGATCGAGGGCCGGCGGGTGCTCGCTTCCGATGCCTTCTTCCCCTTCCCGGACGGGCTCGAGGCGGCGATACGCGCCGGTGTGAAGGCGGTGATCCAGCCGGGCGGCAGCAGGAATGACGATGCCGTCATCGAGGCTGCCGACAGGGCCGGCATCGCCATGCTGTTCACCGGCTGCCGTCACTTCCGCCACTGAGGCACCGAAGCGAAGACCGGCATCCGGATTCGACGATGGAGAAATTCGTCCCGGTTTCACCGGCGGTTAACCGGCCCATGCGAGGATGTGCGAAACAAACCTCAATTCGGGTCGAATTCGATATGTTTGCGGCAAAGACGTTCGTCTACTTCGTCGTCGTTCTCATGGTTGCCGGAATGTTCCTTGAACGGTCGGTACCCATGGCGATCTCACCCTGAGCACGGCCTGCGGTTGCGGGCCCGTCCCTGCGGTTGCGGGCGCCGGCCGTCACTCCGCCCGAGACGCGGCGACGACCGGCCCGGCACAGGTAATGCTAGTTCTTGACCTTCTCGCCGGCGTCATTGAGCGTCTCGCCGGCGGCTTCCATGTTGTCGCCGGTATCCTTCTTGATACCGTCCCAGGTATCGCCGCATGCTGACAGACCGCCAGCCATGGCGAGGACGAACAGGAGGGCGAAGCACGTCTTGAGCGGATTGTTCATGAAACTCATCTCCCCGGACATCATCACCCCGGACAGGGGCATCCGGCACGCTGTTTCGGGAAACCGGAAGAAAAGGCGAATGTCCGCATTGCGTCAATCGTGTTATTTACGCATTTTCGGTTGGTGTTTCAAAGGAGACACAAGGACAAGGCCGCCATCCATGCGGCCGGCCGCGCCAGCGAGGGGAGCGAGCGATCCATGACAGCCTGCATCGTCGGATGGCATCACCTGCCGTTCGTCAAGGCATCCGCTAGCGATGTCGAGGAGCTGATCGTCGAGGCGGCAAGCGGTGCGATCGCGGATGCCGGGATCGCACCGGCCGA
>JAGREZ010000157.1:4364-4917 GCA_020446285.1 Geminicoccaceae bacterium | reverse complement strand
GTCGTCGGTGTCGAGAAGATGAGCGGCCTGTCCGGGGCGGCCATCGGCGATACCCTGCTCAAGGCATCCTACCTGCGCGAGGAAAGTGATATCGACGGCGGTTTCGCCGGTGTCTTCGGCCAGATCGCGCAGCGCTACTTCCAGCAGCATGGCGATTGCTCGGACGCGCTCGCCGCCATCGCCGCGAAGAACCACGCCAATGGCGTCGCCAATCCCTTCGCCCAGATGCGCAAGGATCTGGGATTCGATTTCTGCCGCAACGAATCCGACCGCAACCCCTTCGTGCCGGCCCGCTCAAGCGCACCGACTGTTCGCTCGTCTCCGACGGTGCGGCGGCACTGGTGCTCGCCGATGTCGAGACCGCGCTTTCGATGAAGAAGGCGGTAGCGTTCCGCGCCGCCGCGCATGTGAGCGACTATCTGCCGATGAGTCGTCGCGACATCCTCGCCTTCGAGGGCTGCCGCGAGGCGTGGGCGCGCGCGCTCGCACAGGCGCGCATGGATCTCGCCGATCTCGATTTCGTCGAGACGCATGACTGCTTCACCATCGCCGA
>JAGREZ010000157.1:0-4281 GCA_020446285.1 Geminicoccaceae bacterium | reverse complement strand
CCGGTGAATCCGTCCGGCGGCCTCAAGGCCAAGGGACACCCCATCGGCGCCACTGGCGTATCCATGCATGTGATGACGGCGATGCAGCTCTGCGGCGATGCCGGCGACATGCAGATCGAGGGTGCTGGCAAGGCGGGGATCTTCAACATGGGCGGCGCCTGCGTCGCTTCCTATGTGAGCGTGCTCGAACGACTTCGCTGAACCCGTGCGCTGACCTCGTGCGCCGAACCCGTGTCGCAAGACGCTCCCGCTGGAGAACTCCGCTTTCATGCAGAAAACCGTCATCGGCATTCTCGGCCTCGGCGTCATGGGCCGCAATCTGGCACTCAACCTTGGCGATCACGGACACGATGTCCGCGGTTTCGACCGGGATGCCGAGGCGGTGCGCCGCGCCCGCGAGGCCGGTATCGGGGTGGAGGATGATCTCGACGCCCTGCTCGAAGCACTATCGCCGGCTCCGCGCATCGTGCTGCTTTCGGTTCCGGCCGGCGATGCGGTCGATGCGGCACTCGGGGATCTCGGGGAGCGCCTCGATCCGGGCGACATCATCGTCGATTCCGGCAATTCGCATTTCGGGGATACCGGGCGGCGGACGGCGGCACTCGCGGAACGCGGCATTCATCTTGCCGGCACGGGTGTATCCGGCGGCGAAGAGGGAGCGCGGCACGGCCCCTCGATCATGGCGGGCGGCGATGAAGCCGCCTGTGCCCGGCTCATGCCCGTGCTCACCTCCATTGCCGCACGTTTCGGCGACGAGCCCTGCTGTGCATGGATGGGACCGGGCGGCGCCGGACATTTCGTCAAGATGGTGCATAACGGCATCGAATATGCCGACATGCAGCTCATCGCCGAGTGCTGGCTGCTCATGCGCGACGTTCTGGGTCTCGACGCGGCGGCGGCCTCGAGGGTCTTTCTCGACTGGAACCGTGGCGAACTCGCTTCCTACCTGATCGAGATCACCGCCGAAATCCTCGCCATGACGGACAGGAGCACCGGCGCGCCGATCCTCGATATCATCGCCGATCGCGCCGGGCACAAGGGAACCGGGCAATGGACCGCCCGCGCGAGCCTCGAACTCGGCGTTCCGGCGCCAACGATCATCGCCGCCGTCGGCGCGCGGGCGCTCTCCGCCGCCACCGGGGCCCGGGCCGTCCTTTCGAAGGGAGAGCGCAAGGCGGGGGGAGAGGGCAAGGCGCAATGCCCCCGGATGCCCGACACGGACACACTCGCCGGAGCGCTTCTCTGTGCGCGGATATCGGCCTATGCGCAGGGTTTCATGATCCTCGATGCCGCCCGCGTGACCCATGGCTGGCCGCTCGATTTCGAGCGTATCGCCGCCATCTGGCGTGCCGGCTGCATCATTCGCGCAAGACTGCTCGGGCCGATCATGCAGGCGGCAGCCTCCGGGCCCGGTCCCGCCGGGCTCGCCGCCGCCTCGCCGACAAGGGAGATGGCGGCGGGTGCATTGCCGGCACTGCGCGAGGCCGTGCTTGCCGGAACGGCATGTGGCGTGCCCGTTCCGGCCCTGACCTCGGCACTCGGCTGGCTCGACGGGCTGCATGCCGGCAATGTCGGCGCCTCGCTGATCCAGGCGCAGCGGGACCGCTTCGGCGCGCACGGTTTCGCGCGCACCGACCGCGAGGGTACGCATCATCTGGAGCCCGCAGGTGGCTGATCCGCACATCATCGTCGTCATGGGCGTCACCAGTTCCGGCAAGTCGAGTGTCGGTCGCGCACTCGCGGACAGGCTCGGCGCGGCCTTCTTCGAGGGCGACGACTTCCATCCCCGTGCCAATGTCGAGAAGATGTCGAGGGGACAGCCGCTCGACGATGCGGACCGCGCGCCATGGCTCGACGCGATCGCCACGGAAATCGAACGGCAGGCGCGCACCGGGCGTTCCGCCATCTTCACCTGCTCCGCGCTCAGGCGGATCTATCGCGACCGGCTGCGCCGTGGCTCCGCGCATCTGCGTTTCGTCTTCCTCGATGGCGAACGCGAGCTGATCGCCGGCCGGATGGCCGGGCGCAGGGACCATTTCATGCCGCCCACCCTCCTTCCCTCGCAGCTCGCGACGCTGGAGCGACCCGACGGCGAGGCGGATGTCCTGCATGTGGACAACAGTGCGGGCATCGGCGAAATCGTCGAACGGATCGCGGCGATCCTCGTAGCCGGCTGAACCGCCCCTTCCACACCGCCTCTTCCACGCGCACCATTTCGCCCTACATTACCGGGGAATGAAATCTGGAGCATTGCCATGTCCATCCGCCCGGTCAGATCGATCACCGGAACGCGTCCCACGATCGAGGGTGCGGGCGTTCATCTTCAGCGCGTCTTCGGCTTCGGCGATACCGATGCGACCGATCCGTTCCTGATGATGGACGATTTCCGCAATGACCGCGAGGAGGATTACCGGGCCGGTTTTCCCTGGCATCCGCATCGCGGTATCGAGACCATCACCTATGTGCTCGCCGGCACGGTCGATCACGGCGACAGTCTTGGCAACAGCGGCACGCTCGGCGCCGGCGACGTGCAGTGGATGACGGCGGGATCCGGCATTCTCCATCAGGAGATGCCGCGAGGCGATACGCAGGGGCGGATGCACGGTTTCCAGCTCTGGGCCAATCTTCCCTCGTCGCTGAAGATGACCCGGCCGCGCTACCAGGATATCGGCTCCACCGAGATTCCCGAGGTCATCGACGATGACGGCACCGTCGTCCGGGTCGTCTGCGGCACGTTCGGGGGCAAGCGCGGACCGGTCGACGGGATAGCCGCCGATCCGCAATATCTCGATATCACCATACCGCCCGGCCGCCGCAAGACCCTGTCCGTGGACACCTACCGCACCGTCTTCGCCTATGTCTTCGAG
Organism: Geminicoccaceae bacterium; assembly: GCA_020446285.1. Lineage (GTDB taxonomy): Bacteria > Pseudomonadota > Alphaproteobacteria > Geminicoccales > Geminicoccaceae > JAGREO01. Next base: position 1,414 of record JAGREZ010000157.1, on the reverse strand, counting down.
GGTTCGGGCCATTTCGACGGCGCCAGCGAGCCCTTCGGCGTCCTCACCGAAAAGGAGCATGACGGCAGGGAATTCCTCCTGCGCCAGCGCGCCGGCAACCGTTCGATGGTGACCTTCGACACGGGCGACGAAATCGTCGTGCAAGCCGGCGAGGAAGGCATGCGCTTCCTGCTCGTCTCCGGCGCGCCCATCCGCGAGCCCGTCGCCTGGCACGGTCCCATCGTCATGAACACCCGCGAGGAACTGGTCGAGGCGATGCGGGACCTGCAGACCGGCCGCTTCATCCGCCACACCTGACAGCGGGTCGAGCCGACCGGCAGGCTTTTCATCCTTTGCGACGCCCCGCGAGCCTCACGCGCGGGGCGTCGCTCGAATGGATTGCCAAGCCGATTGGCCATCGTTACTACCGGCGCAATCCAGCCTGCAGAGAAGCGTCGGGAACAATGATAAGCAGACTTCGCATAACAACAGGCCTGATCCTGTTCTTTTTCGTGTTCTTTCATCTCGTCAACCTGTCGTTCGGCCTCGTTTCATTGCAGGCGATGGAAGAAGCCCGTCCCATCCTCATGGGACTCTGGTCAAATCCGCTCGGCGGGGCGGTACTGCTCCTGTGCCTTCTGATCCATTGCGGGCTCGGCCTCTGGTCGCTGTTCAAACGCACCAGTTTCCGTCTGACCGCCGGCGATCTCGTCCAGGCCCTTCTCGGCATCGCCATCATCCCGCTTCTCCTGCCCCATCTCATGGCGACCGCCATCGGGCCGGTGATCTCCGGGGTGCAACCGACCTTCAGCTGGATCCTCGCCGTCTACTGGTTCTATTCGCCGGAACTCGGCCTGCAGCAGGTGCTGGCGCTCATGGTCATCTGGATCCATGCCTGTTACGGGCTGTTCCTCTGGGTTCAGGTGCAGGACTGGTGGGGCCGTTTCGGCTCGCTGGTCTATCCGCTCGCACTCGTCGTTCCGGTGGCCGCCCTGCTCGGCATGGTCGAGGCGGGCAAGGAGCTCTACGAGCGGCGCGACGATCCGGTGCTGCTGCAGGCAGTCGAACAGACATCGACGATCTATGACGGCGTGGCCGACAGTCTGTGGACGGCGCATGACACGCTTCTCATCCTCTACGCGCTGCTGCTCGCCGGCCTGATCCTCGCCCGGCTGATCGTCGCGGCGCGCGGTCGCCGCAAGGTCAGCGTCAGCTATGACGGCAACCCGCCGCTGTCGACCGGTTCGGGGCCGAACCTGCTCGAACTCGCCCGCGCCGACGGGATCCTCCACGCCTCCATCTGCGGCGGTCGCGGACGTTGCGGATCCTGCGCCGTGCGGGTGCTGTCCGGTGCCGATCATCTCGGCGCGATCGACGATACGGAACGGGCGACGCTGGCGCGGATATCGGCCGGAAGCGATATCCGGCTGGCCTG
>JAGREZ010000156.1 GCA_020446285.1 Geminicoccaceae bacterium | reverse complement strand
GGCGGCTATGGCGGCAATGCCGATCATGACGGCCTGTCCTATGGCTGCTCCACCATCGGCATTTCCAAGAGCGCGCCCATCGAGGTCACCGAGCAGTATTTTCCCGTGCTGTTCGAACGCTATGCGCTGCACGAGGGCTCCGGCGGCGACGGCCGCCACCGGGGCGGACTGGGCCTCGACTATGCCATGAAACTCAGGCGGGGCGAGGCGCAGGCAAGCTTCATCATGGACCATGGCCGAACGGGCCCCGGTGGGGTGCTGGGTGGCGCTGACGGGGCAGTCAATCATATCCGCATCCGTCATGCCGACGGCCGCGTGACGGAACCGGAACATCTCTCCAAGGCCCAGGCGATCAGCCTCGCGCCCGGTGACGTCATCGAAGTGCGCACACCGGGCGGCGGCGGCTACGGCGACCCGACGGCTCGCGATCCGGCAGCCCGCGACCGCGATCACCGGCTCGGCTACATCTGACCGTTTTCGTCCAGTCCCGAAGGATTGCGGATTCCTTACGCAAACAATCAATGAAGACCACGGCAGGTGATCCTGCGGGAAACAGGAGCAGGACATCCGCCACGCGCCAAGCGGGCGCGAGCACTCAGCCCCAGAGCAGTTCCTCGTCTTCAGTCTCGGTCGCACGGCGCTTTTCGCGCTCCGTATCCACGTCGTCGCCGGTGCTTTGTGCCAACGCGATGATATCCTCGACATCCGCCAGCGGTTCGTCGAACTCGACACCGGCGCATTCGAACGTCGAGCGACGAACAATGCCATCGACCGTCCGCTCGCCCGGAAGATGCAGGGTCAACCGGTCGCCGGGTTCGAGGCCAGGCGGCGCGCCGGCGCCGCTCATGGCGATCGAAGCTCCATGGATCGAGAGATTCATCAACTCGACCTCGTGAACCATCCCGCCAACGGCGATCCTTGCCGGCAGAAGGACCGTCGCGCGCGGACAGGCCCGCCGGTTTCCGGCTTCCGATCCCCGCAGGATGCGCGTCAGATTGATCCTGAGCTCATGCACGGAATCCGTCATCGACAGGCAATCCTTCTGGATCGCCTGGGCCCCGTCCTCCGACACGCCGAGCGCTTCGCAGGCCTCCGTCGCGCTGGTGAGAACGGCACTGATCAGATCGGCGAGATTGCCCGTCTCCCCGCCGATCCGCTCCACCACATCATGCTGCCCGGTGACGACATCGGCGACGCCGAGCGTGCGCTCCTGAACGCTGCCGACCGTTCCCTCCAGTTCGCTGAGAACGTGGGTGATCGATTCCGTGGAACTGCGCACGCCGTCGATCTTGCTTGAAACCTCCTTGGAAGCCTCCGCCGTCTGTCGTGCGAGATTCTTCACCTCCGCCGCGACCACGATGAATCCCTTTCCGGCTTCGCCCGCCCGCGCCGCCTCGATGGTCGCATTGATCGCGAGAAGGTTGGTCTGGTGCGCAATCCGCGCGATCAGCTCGACGATCGACAGGATCTCGGACGCGCTGGCGAGCAGCCGGTCCCGCTCGCGCGCGACCCTGCCCAGGACCTCCACCGCGTTTTCCAGCGCCTTGCGTGCATCCTCGGTCTCGGAGGTTATCCGCGACATGCCCTCGACCAGGGCAGCCGTCTCGCCGGAGAGCGTTTCGATGCTCGCATGGCCGTCACGGCTCGATTCCACCAGCTGGTTGCTGCGTTCACGCATGTCGCTGAAACGCATGAGCATGCCGAACGCGGACTGGCTCATTTCGTCGGCGCGCAGGATCACGCTCTTGACCGAACGGCTCATCTCCGCCTCGACAGTGTCGGTCAATGAAGCGAGCATGCGCCTTTCGGGCTCGGGCAATATCCGCATGAGTTGGCTCGTGGTTCCGGCCCCTTCCCCCGGCAACGACCGGGAATGCGGGTCTGCATGCTCCTCGACGGCACCGCGCACACCCTCGTTCGGTGTGGCCTGTAGTCCGGCCGTCCGGCATCGTGCTTCCCCCGTTCGCCGGAACATGGAGGAAACATGCCTACCGGCCCGACGGCGTGCCACATGGCCGCGCAAGAACGAAACTGCGAGCAGGCATGCCGCGGATATGAACTGTCCCCATGCGAGCACCGACGCGCACACGCCGGGCCAACTTTCGTATCCCGCACCGGTGTCATGCAGGACGAGAATCTGCAGGGCGGCCACAAGGATGAGGAAACCGCCCGCAATATACCAGCAACGGGAGCTGTTCGCCGGAATGTCCAAGGATGTGTATCCTGAAAGCGTCAAATCCGTTTCACCATGGCAGCAAACCGTTAACAGAAAATTGACGACAGCCCCGAAGGCTGCCGCACCTCACAGGAACAGGCGTTTCGGGTCGTTAGCATTTCCCGTTCAGGTGGAACCACCTGAACGATCAGGAAACGCGGCGAAACAACGAGATAGAGCGGTAGACCGATCGCATGTGATCGGGATCCGCTCTAGAACAGTGTGATCCGGTCCTCCTCCGTCGTCTCGTCTTCCGCATGCTCTTGCACCTGCGCACGCCCGTCACCCGTGCAGCGTACCAGCGATGCCTTCATGCGATCGCGCATGGAACCCAGATGACAATGATCGAGCATCGCGAGAACGGCATCTGCATGGTGCTCCACCGGCCGCGTTCCGGATGGCATCCGTTCGCGAAGCGCCGAAACGAGCGATTGGAGACAGGCCAGGCGCTGGCAGGCTTCATCGTGATACTGCATGTCCTCGACCAGACGCCCCGCTCCTCCGGCATCGGGTGCATAACCCGCCTCCCCACCATCCGCGGTGGCGACAGCTCCGGATCGCTGCCGCTCACCCGCCGCCGAAAGGGTGACGAGCAGTTCCATGCGGGCCGAAAGCGTGCTCCCCTTGTCCTCGATCAGAACGGCAAGATCCGCCAGCTCGCGCTCGAGAAGCGACAGAACGAGATCCGTGATCCCTGCATCCTCGGCGGATCCGGGACACACCGCATCATAATGACGTCGCCGCGGCGCGGTCGGCCGTCCCGCCTCGTCTGCCGCATCGCCCACGGGCGAACTGCCCTTCACACGGTGTTCCATCCCCTACACCCGAACCGCCTGCAGCCCGCCGCCGGTAAGTGCGAGGATGCGATCCGCGATGCGTTCGACCGGCATCTCCTCTGCCACCGCGCCAATCTCGTTCGCCACCCTTGGCATCCCGTACACGGTGCAGCTCGCCTCGTTCTGGCCGATCGTCGCCGCGCCGGCCTCGCGCATGGCAAGGAGGCCCTTCGCCCCGTCGCTCCCCATGCCGGTGAGGATGACCCCGATACTGTTGCCGCCGGCGGTCAGGGCGACCGAACGGAAGAGAACATCGACCGACGGCCTGTGTCCCGAAACCGGTTCGCCGTCGTGAACATGACAGACATAGTTCGCACCCGATCGGGCAAGTTCCAGATGACGTCCGCCGGGTGCGATATGGACGTGTCCCGGCAGGACCCGATCGCCGTCACGCGCCTCGACCACCTTCATCGCCACGTCGCGATCCATCCGCCGGGCGAACCGGTCCGTGAATTCTGCCGGCATGTGCTGCGTGACGAGAATGGCCGCGGCCGAGGCAGGCATCGCCTCGATGATCTCGCGAATGACCTGAACGCCTCCGGTCGACGCGCCGATGGCGACGATCTTCTCGGTCGAGACCTCCCCGCGGCGTAATCCCGGATGCACGGGCCTCTTCGGGGATACGCGCAAGCGCACGCGATTTCCCGCGGCAAGACGAACCTTGCGGCGGATCTCGTCGGCCAGTTTCACGATCCCGCCGGCAAGGCCAAGCGCCGGCTTGGTGACAAAATCGACGGCTCCGAGCTCGAGCGCCTGCAACGTCGCTTCGGCACCCTTCGCCGTGAGCGAGGAAACCATGACGACCGGCATCGGACGCAGGCGCATCAGCTTTTCGAGAAACTCGAGACCGTCCATGCGTGGCATTTCGATATCGAGCGTCAGCACATCCGGCGAGAGCTGCTTGATCATGTCACGCGCCTGATAGGGATCGCGAGCGGCGCCGACGACCTCGATGCCGGGATCCTCGCCGAGCAGCGTCGCGAGCATCTGGCGCATCATTGACGAATCGTCGATCACGAGAACCCGGATGGCCATTGCAACCTCAATCGTAGAGTTCGATGTCATCGGCGCGCGCGCGGGTTTCCACCGACCGCGCCATTTCGCACTCGCGGCGATAGAGTTCGCCGTCGTTGCGGCGACGCAGGAGAAGCATCCGCGCGCGCCCCGAAACGGGATAATAGTGGATACGTCGCGGTATGGTTCCGCCGACATGACGCGCCACCGGCGGCAGCCCCTCCTCGGCGAGATAACGTTCCACGAAATCGATGTTGCGCCGGCCGATCGGTACACCGCCTTCGCCCTCGGTCAGGTTCGAGCCGCCGAAGATCTTGACCTCGAGCCGCCGCTTTTCGCCGCCGCGCTTGATCAGATCATTGATCAGCACTTCCATGGCATGGTTTCCGTAGCGCATGGCGAAATCGAGATCTCCCCACTTGCCGGTATCGCTCGCCGGCAGGAGAAAGTGATTGAGCCCGCCCACCCTGGCGACCGGATCGCGGATGCAGGCGGCAATGCAGGAGCCGAGCAGCGTCACGATCATCTCGCCCGGATGCGCGCTGACATAATGCCTGCCGGGCAGCACCATGACGGATATCGCATTGAACCGCGGATCGAAGAAACGCCTTTGACCATCCCTCGATTGCTCCTGATCGAAGCCGGTCCGGGTCGGAAGAAGAGGGGCGTCGTGCCGGCTGTCGCTCAATACACCCTCCGGTAGGTCGTACGCCCAGCAGGCTTCAATCCCGGATGCCGGTGCATCAGCGATTCGGAATGACCGAGATAGAGAAAGCCGCCGTCCCGCAGGAGTTCGCAGAAACGGTCGATCAGACGTGCCTTGGTCGACGCATCGAAATAGATGAGCACATTGCGGCAGAAGATCACATCGAACGGTCCCTTCATGGGCCAGGCCTGCACGAGGTTGAGCCGCTTGCAATGAACCATCGATGCGATTTCGGGGCGGATACGGCGCATCGGTGCGCTACTTTCCATAACCGGCCGGGTGAAACGGTCGATCTCGCCGCTGGCCAGTCCCCTGAAGGCGTCGGGCGGATATGTTGCACCCCGGGCCCGGTCGAGAACGCTGGTATCGATATCGGTCGCAAGGATCTTGGCATCGACCGGTTGCTTGTGAATATCCTCGCGCGCCAGCGTCATGGCGATCGAATAGGGTTCCTCGCCCGTCGAACAGGCCGAGGACCAGATCCGCAAACGGTGCCTCGCTGCGTCGCGAAGCCAGTGTCGCAGCTCGCCAGCGAGATGATCGAAATGATGCGGCTCGCGAAAGAACGAGGTGAGATTGGTGGTGATCGCATTGAGGAGCAAACCCAGTTCGGCATCCCTGCCCGGACCTTCGAGCAGACGGATGTAATCCGCGAAAGATCCAAGGCCGAGCTGCCGAAGACGTCTGGAAAGCCTCGTATAGACGAGCTGCCGCTTGGAATCCGCGAGATAGATGCCGGCGATATCGTGGACCAGTCCCGCAATGGCCTCGAAATCGCGGTCGGTCAGCTGGAATTCGCGGCTCATTGTCAGGGTCGGCATGACGATCGCGTGCTCCGCTTCGACATGATCCGGTCCGGGAAGCTCCCCGGACCGATCGGGGGATCGTCTCTCTCGTCTCAGAACTCCTGCCAGTCATCATCGGCCGACACCGGTTCGCGCAATGCAGGGGGCTGCTTTGCCGGCCTCGGCGACGGACGCGCCGGGACCGCGGGTACGACAGCCGCACGGGCCGGCGCGATGACATCCGCCTCGTCGATGCTGAAGAAACCGACCATCTCGTTGAGCCTTCCCGCAAGATCGGCAAGCGCCCTTGCCGAAGCCGTATTCTCTTCCACCAGAGCCGAATTCTGCTGCGTCATCTCATCCATCTGCGAGACCGCACTGTTGATCTCGCCGATGCCGTTGGCCTGTTCGCTGCTGGCCGCGGTGATCTCGCCGACGATATCGGCAACGCGCGCGACCGAGGTCACGATCTCGCGCAGGGCATCGCCGGTGTCGTTCACGAGCTTCACTCCGCGCCGCACCTCGCCCGAGCTGTCCGAGATCAGCGACTTGATGTCCCTCGCTGCCTGGCTCGACCGCTGGGCGAGTGTCCGGACTTCCGAGGCGACGACGGCGAACCCCTTGCCCGCCTCGCCAGCCCGCGCTGCCTCGACCGCGGCATTCAGCGCCAGCAGATTGGTCTGGAACGCGATCTCGTCGATGACGCCGATGATGTCGGAAATCTTCTGCGAACTCTCCTCGATACTGGCCATGGCCTCGACCGCCTCCTCGACGACATTGCCGCCCCTTGCAGCAAGACTGTTGGTATTTCCTGTGAGCTGGTTGGCCTGTTGCGCGTTCTCGGCATTCTGCTTGACGGTAGCCGCCATCTCCTCCATCGACGCCGCCGTCTCCTCGAGATTCGAGGCCTGTTGCTCGGTTCGCCCGGCCAGATCTTCCGTACCGGCGGCAATCTCGTTGACGGAATTGTCGATCTCGCCGGTCGATTCCTTGATCGCCTTGACGATGCTCGCGAGCTGGGCAACGGTGGTGTTGGTGTGCTCGCGGATTTCGCCGAAGCGTCCCTTGTAGTCATTCTCGATCTGCGTGGTCAGGTCGCCCCTGGACAAAGCGGCGAGCACCCGGCCGAGATCGTTGGTCACCTGGTCGATCCGGTCACAAAGGGCATTCATGCAGATTGCAAGGTTCTTGTGAAATCCTTCCTTGTTTTCGACAGAGATCCGCCGGCTGAAATCGCCGTCCACGGCTCCCTCGACCACACCGTCGATCTCCCGTTCGATCGCGATCTCGTTGGTCCTGTCATCCCATTCGACGACCGTCCCCAGACGTTCGCCGGCATCGTCGAGGACCGGGCTCGCGGCGAGACGGAATGTTCGCCCCCCGACCTCGATCTCGGTCTGATAGGATGAGTCGAGCCTGGACAGCATCCGCCGTTGATGGCCCGGATTCTTGTGAAAACAGTCGATGTTGCGTCCGAGGAGATCGCGAGAATCGAAATCCGGCAGTTCCTTGCGGATATCGGTCTGGGCCCGTTCGAGCATCGAGCGGACCCGCTCGTTCAGATAGACAATGTCGAAATTCGCGTCGGCGACCATGACATTGGTCCGGCAACTGTCGAGCGCGCACTTGACCCGCCGCATCTCGACCTGCAATCGCCGTTCCTCGGCCTCCCGCGCCAGAATCCCGGTACGGTCCGCCCATTCGACCACGGTTCCAAGCCGCTCGCCCGCCGAACCCGTCACCGGATTGGCAACGAATTCGAAGGTACGGCCGCCGACCGAGATCCGGGTCCTGTATGTTGTATCCAGCTTGTCGAGCATCGCCCTCTGGCGTGCAGGATCCTTGTGGAACAGGTCGATGTTCCGGCCGAGAAGATTACCGGCGTCGAACCCCGCAAGCTCGGTGCGGATGTCGGCCTCGGCATTTCGCAGCATCTCCTGCAGCGTGCGGTTGAGATAGACGATATCATAGTCCGCGTCGGCGACCATGACGTTGGTCTGGCAGGTATCGAGTGCGGACCGGAGCCGCAGCGCGGAGACCGTCCCCTCATTGATGATGGCAAGAGCGCGTTCGATATCGCCGATCTCGTCCCTTCGGTCCGTGCTCCGGATCGTAGTGGCTTCGCCCTGACTGATCCTGCCCGCGGCGTTGGCGATGCGCGAGAGGGGAGCGAGAATGCTGCGCGAAAGGAACCATATCGTTGCGGCTGCAAGGGTGACGATCAGGAGACCCGCGATCGTCAACCGGTTGCGCAGCTCGACCGCCGGCGCAAGCATCACCTCGCGCGACATCGCCGCCGTCAGGGCGAGTCGGGCGCCATTCCATTCGACGGGTGCATAGGCGATCTCGAAAGTCCGTCCCGTCGCGTCGCTGACCGATACCGTGCCGCTCCTGCCGGCAAGAGCCGCGCGGACCGCCGGATTGTCCGGCGATCCGAACCCGGAAGCCTGCCCGTTCTGGCCCGAAGGAAGATCCCGGCCGACCAGACGGGTTTCGGCGGTCGCAGCGGTTTGAGAGAGAATGGCGTCTATTCCGTCGGGCGCCAGCCTTGCGACAAGTGCGCCCCGGAAGCGGCCGTCTCCATCGAGGACCGGTGCGGAAACGAAACCCGCGGGACCATCGACGACAGGCGGAAAGGCCGCAAGATCGGTGAAACTGACACGGTCGCTGCCGATGCGTGCGGCGTCGAATGCCCGTGCCAGCCCGGAATCGCGCGAGGCCCCGGCCGCAGGGCCAGCCTGCCCGTTCGACGAATGAACGACGTCACCCTGCGCGTTCATGAGATGGATCACATCGAGACCGCTTTGCCGCGCGAATTGCGCGAATGACGGTTCGATGCCGGACCCGGCACCGACATGGTTTCCCTGAGGCGAAAGCGCTTCGACGGTCACGGGATCGGATGCCATCAGCCGCATGTCGGCCTCGATCGAAGCTGCATGCGCGGCGAGTTGCCCGCCCTGCAATTCGACGATCGTACGCAGCCTGTCCCGGCCGGCCTCGAGCAGCCCGTCATCCGTGCTCATGGAGACCATGGTGACCATCACCAGAACGACGGCGACAACCGTGCCGACGGTCGCAAGCGATACCCTGTGCGCAACACTCAAGCGGTGCGTTGCGGCCGAAGGTGAACGGGAATCGGAACTGCTCATGGAATGATCCTGATCTTGACGGTCTCGTTCGAAAGGAAACATGTCCGGCATCACCGTGCCGGCTGCCCGGTCGCGGCATCGACGCATTCGATATCGAAAAGGCGGGCGACATCGAGCAGCGCCACCATCCGCTCGCCGACGGAAAAGAGACCCTTGATGAAATCGTGCTCCGCTCCGTCGCCAGTGTCGGGGACCGGCCGGATATCGTCGCCGCAAGCGGTGAGAATGTCGGAAACGGCGTCGACCAGCATGCCGATCGTCCGCCCCTCGACGGCGACGATGATCACCACATGCGTCTTGCTCGTCTCCGTGCCGCCGCCACCGAAACGCGCCCTGAGATCGAAGACAGGAACGATCGCGCCGCGCAGATTGAGGACACCGCGCATATAATGTGGCGAGTGCGGCAGCATGGTCGTCTCCGACCATCCCTTGATTTCCCGCACCGACATGATGTCGACGCCATATTCCTGCCCGGCGACCCGGAAGCTGATGAACTGGCGGTCCGGACCGCCATGGCTGCGCGCAGACGGAACCTCGCCTCCGCCGGACCTGGTCAACTGAGCAGCATCACTCATCAATGGACCTCGCTGGACTCGAGAAGAAGGGAAGAGCGGCCTGTGCAGGCGCCATTGTCCGAAAGCTCCTTCAGCGCATCGACATCGAGAATGAGCGCCACGAGGCCGTTGCCGAGAATGGTGGCACCGGCAACACCGTCCACCCGCCGGTAGTTGGTCTCCAGACTCTTGATGACCACCTGCTGCTGGCCGATCAGATCGTCGACCACGACGCCGGTTGCACCGCCATCCTCGGTCTCCACGACAATCACCAGCGCCTCGCCGGGATCCGTACGGGCATCGGCAATTCCGAACCGGTGGCAGAGAAAGACGAGTGGCAGACAGGTGCCGCGCATCTGCATCACCGTCGCACCGCCCGGCAGGACATGAATATCGCCGGCGCGCGGCCGCAAGCTCTCGACGATGGCGCTGATCGGTATGATGTAGCGTTCCTGCCCGACGCGCACGATCATGCCGTCGAGCACCGCGAGCGTCAGCGGCAGCATCAGGGTAAACCGCGTGCCCTGTCCGGGCATCGACGAGATGCTGATCCGGCCGCCCAGATCCTGGATCTTGCGCTTGACCACATCCATGCCCACACCGCGGCCGGATACGTCCGAGACCGCGGCCGCGGTCGAAAAGCCGGGTGCAAAGATCATCTGGTCGATATCCTCGTTCGACGGGACCGCATCGCCGGCGACGATACCCCCCGCGCGCGCCTTCTCGAGCACGCGCTCGCGGTTGATTCCGCGCCCGTCGTCGCTGACGGTGATGAGGATCCGGCCGCTCCTTTGCTCGGCACCCAGATGGATCGTACCCGCCGCCGGCTTGCCGGCGGCGCATCGTTCGGCGGGTGTCTCGAGGCCGTGATCCATCGAATTGCGGATCATGTGCGTCAGCGGATCGGCGAGCTCCTCGATGACCGTCTTGTCCACCTCGGTCGCCTCGCCGCTCAGCACCAGACGCGCCTCCTTCCCGAGTGCCTGAGCCAGTTCACGCACCAGACGCGGCATGCGCGAGAACACCGATTTCACCGGCTGGGCCCGGACGGCCATCACGCTTTCCTGCAGTTCGCGTGTCTGCAAGGCGAGATCCTCGAGCCCCTGGATCAGTCCGGCGAAACGTTCCACCGGCAGGTCGGTGGCCTGCTGCTTGAGGACCGCCTGGGTGATGACGAGTTCGCCGACCTGGTTGACGAGACTGTCGATCTTGTCGAGATCCACGCGTATCGACTGGTTGCCGGCCGCTCCCCTTGCCGGCCTGCGCCGGGATTCGCCTCCGGCCGGCGGCGCGGATGCAGCGGTCTGTACCGGGCTCGTTTCATCCAGGAAGAGGCCCCAGCCCGCATCATCATCGCTGCCTCGTCCGTCACCCGAAACGGCGACCTCCGCTGCCGGAACCGCATCCGCGGACGATGGCTGCGGATCACCGAAGAAACCGAAACCCTCCCCCTCGCCGGTGTCCGCGGGATCCGGCGGAGCATCGAAGAAGTCGCCCACCTCGTCGTCGTTCCCAGTCGGATGACCGGTGGATGGTGGCCCGTCGACCCCGCCGGTCGCGAGTGCCTCCAGCGACGCGCTGATGATGCCAGCCTGTGCGAGCGGCAGCTCCTCGCCATCGCGTGTCGCATCGACCAGCGCGCTCAGCATGTCCGCCGCCTGCAGGAAGAGACGGATATTTCCCTTGTCCAGCGTCAGCGCACCGTCGCGAACCATGTCCAGCGTCGTCTCGAAGCTGTGCGCGAACCGCACCAGATCATCGAGCGCGAACATGCCGGCACCGCCCTTGATCGAATGGACCGCCCGGAAAACGGCGTCGATCACATCGCGGTCGCGATCGCCCTCGTCGAGGGCGGTCAACCCCGTTTCCAGCTCCTCGACCAGTTCGGCGCATTCGTCGAAATAGGCGCTGCGGAAATCGTCTTCAGTGGCCATTGCGAAACCCGCCGCCTATCCGCAGACTTTCCTGACCACCTGGATGAGCTTGTCGGGTGTGAACGGCTTGACGATCCACCCGGTAGCTCCGGCAGCACGCCCCCTGTCCTTCATCGCCTGGTCACTCTCGGTGGTGAGGATGAGGATCGGGGTGGAGCGATAGTCGGCCTTGGTGCGCAGCTTCTGTGTCAGCGCGATGCCGTCCATGCGCGGCATGTTGACGTCGGTGATGACGAGATCGACACGCTCGCGATCCGACATCTCGAATGCCTGCTGACCGTCTTCCGCCAGCACGACCTCGTACCCGCCTCCCTTGAGGGTGAACGAAACCATATCCCGCATGGTCTTGCTGTCGTCGACAGCGAGAACACGTTTTGCCATGTGATCCTGCCTCGGATTGGGGCGCCATTTGGCTTCCGTTATGCAGGCAAAACATTAGCGGGAAGTTAACGGGTTCCTGCCGGCAACCGGATCAAGCGCACACCGGCACGATCCGGAACCGTCGAAAACCATCCGGTCAGGAGGCCAACGGCCCGACTGGCGGCCTTTCGGTCATGCGGCGATGCCGCGCGTGGTTCACTCGACGATACCGCGAATGCGCACGCTTCGCCGGCGAAGCAGTTCCACCGTTGCCAGCAGCATGATGGAGATCAGGACGAGAAGCGTCGCCACCGCGAGAATCGTCGGGCTGATCTGTTCGCGGATTCCGGCCCACATCTGCCTTGGGATGGTCCGCTGGTCGAACCCGGCAAGGAACAGCACCACCACCACCTCGTCGAAACTCGTGATGAAGGCGAAGAGCGCCCCGGAAACGACACCGGGCAGGATGAGCGGCATGATGATCTTGAAGAACGTCGTCGTGGGATCGGCACCGAGCGAGGCGGCGGCACGGGTCAGGCTGTGATCGAAACCGACCAGTGTCGCCGTCACGGTAATCACCACGAACGGCGTGCCCAGCGCGGTGTGCGCGAGGATGATGCCGAGATGCGTCTGGGCGAGATGGATGTTGGAGTAGAAGAAGTACATGCCCGCCGCGGAGATGATCAGCGGTACGATCATCGGCGAGAGCAGAATGCCCATGAAGAGGTTGCGGAACGGCATTTCCGGCCGCGAGAGCCCGAGAGCCGCGACGGTACCGAGCACGGTGGCAAGGATCGTCGAGGCGATGCCGATGAAGACACTGTTCTCGATCGAGTGGATCCACTGCGGATTGTTGATGAAGTCGCGATACCAGCGCAGCGAATAGGCTTCGGGATCGAATGCGAGCATGCCCGATGTGAAGGTGAAATAGGGCTCCACATTGAAACTCAGCGGAATGATCACGAGAATCGGCGCGATCAGAAACAGGAAGATCAGCGCGCAGATGATGTGAAACGCATAGTGCCAGACGCGCTCGACGGGACTTGCATAGGTCGGCAGTGCCATGGTTCTACCCCAGTTTCATGTTCTCGATGCCGACGATGCGGTTGTAGATGTAGTAGAGCAGAAGCACACAGGAGAGCAGGATGGAACCGAGGGCCGCGGCCAGACCCCAGTTCAGCGAACTCTGCATGTGATAGGCGATGAAATTCGAGATGAGCTGGCCCGAGGTACCGCCGACCAGTGCCGGCGTGATATAGTAGCCGATCGCCAGTATGAAGACGAGAATGGCACCGGCGCCGACACCCGGAAGGGTCAGCGGTGCATAGACCCGCCAGAACGCGAGAAAGCGCGGCGCCCCCAGCGACTGGGCCGCACGCATGAAGGATGGCGAGATCGTGCGCATCACGCTGTAGAGCGGCAGCACCATGAATGGCAGAAGGATGTGGGTCATGGCGACGACCGTGCCGGTCTGGTTGTGCATGAGTTCCAGACGCCCGTCGTCGGAAACGAGCCCGCTCCAGACGAGCAGATCGTTCAGGACACCCTGTTGCTGCAGCATGGCGATCCACGATGTGGTGCGCACGAGCAGTGACGTCCAGAACGGCAGCAGCACCATGATCATGAGGAGATTGCTGTATTTGAGCGGCAGGGTCGCCAGAAGATAGGCGACCGGAAAGCCCAGCAGCAGCGTCATGAAGGTGATCAGCAGGCTGATCCAGAGCGTGCGCAGGAACAGGGTGACATAGATCTGGCGATCCGTGGGCTGCGCCGCGATCTCTCCGGAATCGTCGTAACGCATGTCGATGGCGGAAAGATAATAGGATGCGGTAAACGGTGCGCCCTCGCGCTGGATGAGCTTCCAGACCGAGATGTCGTTCCAGTCCTTGTCGAGATCGATCAGCGCTTCCCTGTAGGGAGCCTCCAGCCGGTCCGCGCGACGGGCGGACTTCATGATCAGGCCGCGCATGCCGCTGATTTCGTAGTTGAGACGCGTCGCGACCTTGCCGATCTCGCGACTTTCGCTGCCGGCGACGAGATCCGCCACCAGCGCCGCGAACACCGCCTCGTCAGGAACCTCGTTGCCGTCCCATCCCTGCAGCGCCGCCGTCGTCTCCGGCATGATCGTGACGACCTGCGGATTTTCGACGCTGCGGAACAGCATGTCGGCGATCGGCAGGATGAACGAGAACAGGATGAAGACAAAAAGCGGCATCACCAGACCGAGCGCCGCCAGCTTGCGCCGTCGCATCGCCCGCCTCAGGCTCACCTTGAGCGGTGTGCCGTCGACCGTTCGCATGACAGTGTCAGCAGGTGCGGTGGCCATGTCGTTCATCCTGTCCCGGTTCCGTCAATCGAACGCGTCGTTCAGCTCCTGGCGAGCCATGAGTTGAAACGCTCGTTCATGGCGTCCTTGTTGTCGGCCCACCATTCGAAGTCGATCAGGAAGCCCTGGTCGGCATATCGGGTCGGCATGTGCGGTCCCATGTCGATGCCGAGTTCCGCATGCTTGTCCACCAGCGGCAGCGAGCTCTTGCGTGCCGGGCCGTAGGAGATCCACTTGGCCTGATCGGCGAGGCGCTGGGTGTCGGTCGCAAAGCGGAGGAACTTCTTCACTTCCTCGATGTTGGAACCGTCGGCGGGAATGGCCCAGCCGTCGATATCCATGGCCTGACCGTCCCAGATCATCGCCAGCGGCTGCCCCTCTTCCTCGATCGCCGCGAACAGGCGACCGTTGTAGCCGGTGCCGAACACCACCTCGCCATCGGCGAGAAGCTGGGCCGGAACGGCACCCTCGGTCCACCAGATGACATCGCCCTTGATGGAATCGAGTTTGGCGAACGCACGGTCCTTGCCCTCGGGCGTGTCGAGCACGTCATACACCTCGTCCACCGGCACGCCATCGGCGATCAGCGCCCATTCGAGATTGTTGATCGGCGATTTCTGCAGGGTGCGCTTGCCCGGGAACTTCTCCAGGTCGAACACGTCAGCCATCGTCGAGGGCTGTTCGCCGTTCTGGAAGGCGTCGGTCCGGTAGGCGAAGGCCGTCGAATAGATGATCTGCGGAATGAAGCATTCCGACAGAAGCGTGCCCTCGAGAAAATCCTCGCTCGCCGGCGTGCCGTCGGGTGCCGGATCGAGATCGGTGTCCACGTCGATGGGCATGAAAAGGCCCTCGTCGCAGCCGGTGATCGCATCGGCAAGGAGCGTGTCGACCAGATCCCAGGTCACGTTGCCGGCCTCGGACTGGGCACGGACCTCGGCAAGGCCGCCACTATAGTCGACCGAGTTCAGCTGAACTTCGGGATGCTCGGCCATGTAGGGCTTCTGGTAGGCATTGAGCTGGCTGCGCGTGTAGGCACCACCCCACGAAACCACGTTGAGCTCCACATCGGCAGCGCTCGCAGCGGTCGCCGAGAGAGCGAGAATGCTCGCGGCGATGGCAATTGAATGTTTGCCCGGAATCATCGTTCCTCCTTTCGGGTTGGGGGAGAGTTGCGTCGGAGGGACGCGAGCGCCCGATCACGGGAAAGGGCGCATCATGCCGCGTCGAGCGCGCGGCAATCCTCGATCTGCCAGCCGACCCGTGTGGTCGCGCCCGGCCTGAGATGAACATGCCCGCTGGCATTGGGAACCTTGACGATGAACTCGTCGTTTCCGCACACATCGAGCCGCGTGCGGACGTGATCGCCCAGAAAGATCAGCTCCTTGACCTTCGCCTCGAAGATGTTGGGAAGCGCTCCTTCGTCGGGCTCGATGAACACGCGTTCGGGCCGCAGCGAGAGTGTCGTCGCCTCGCCCGCACCACCGACATTGACCGCGAGCGCGCGGACCGTCGATCCCGCGACCTCGGCGACGCAGACATTGTCCTCGACCGACGCGATGCGGCCCGAGAGCTTGTTGTTCTCGCCGATGAACTGGGCGACGAACGAGTTTTCCGGCTGCTCGTAGAGGTCGACGGGCGGTGCCAGCTGCTGGATGATGCCGTCATTGAACACCGCCACCCGGTCGGACATGGTCAATGCCTCGGTCTGGTCATGGGTGACATAGACGACTGTCACACCGAGCGATTCGTGGATATGCTTGATCTCGTACTGCATGGTCTCGCG
Organism: Geminicoccaceae bacterium; assembly: GCA_020446285.1. Lineage (GTDB taxonomy): Bacteria > Pseudomonadota > Alphaproteobacteria > Geminicoccales > Geminicoccaceae > JAGREO01. The sequence continues at coordinate 10,154 of JAGREZ010000156.1, read as the reverse complement.
CAGCTGCTTGTCGAGCGCGCCGAGCGGTTCGTCCATGAGAACCAGCTTGGGTTCGAACACGAGCGCGCGGGCGAGCGCCACACGCTGCTGCTGGCCACCGGACAGCTGGGCCGGGCGTCTCGCGCCGAATTCACCGAGCTGGACCATGTCGAGGGCCTTCTTGACCCGGTCCTCGGTCTCGCCGCGGGACAGCTTGCGCACCTGCAGCGGAAAGGCGAGATTCTCGGCCACCGTCATGTGCGGGAACAGCGCATAGTTCTGGAACACCATGCCGATATCGCGCTTGTGCGGAGGCACGTTGTTGATCGGCGTACCGTCGAGGAAGATCTCGCCATGGGTGGCGGTCTCGAAGCCGGCGAGCATCATCAGGCAGGTGGTCTTGCCGGAACCGGACGGACCCAGCATCGTGACGAATTCGCCCTGGGCTATGTCGAGATTGAGATTCTTCACGACCAGCGTCTCGCCGTCGTAACTCTTCTGAACGTCAACGAATCGAACGAACGCGGTCCCGTTTTCTGCCATCGTTGTATCGCCCATTGCTGTTCTTGTTGCGCACGCTCCGAACACCCAGCATACACTGCACGCCTGTACGCGTTGACGTGGAATCAGGCGTACGTCAGGCCGGCTGAGGCTGTTCGAACCGTTATTCGCCTCCTAGGGCTAGAGAATGCCAGTCGGTCTGTAAACCCGATTGCCGAAAAATGGCATCCCGCGTTACGAACACGTCATCAAAAGAATGGGAAACAAGCGCTTGTCGGTTATTTCTGCACGCATGAAGACTGACGATTCGAACCATTCCCCGGATCGCGGCAGGCCGCGAAAGATCCTGTCCGCGTTCGATCCGCCGGGGGCCCTCGAAGCGCAGGCGCGCGCCTTGCTCGAACGGGTGGAACTGGCCATCTGCCGGATCCGTGCGGGCTCGCCCGTCCCCATCGGCGGCGATACCGCCATACGCGCGCTCGAACTCTGTCCCCGTGGTCCGCTCGGACGCAAGGGACGCCTCGTCCTGCCATCGGGCCTGCGCTCGCGGCGCATGACCGCGAGCGAACGGCGACGCTCCGTTCATCCGGTCGAATCCGGTCACGGCAGAGGCGCATGCGTAATCGATCTCGCCCCGTCCGACGACCCCGCGGAGATCATCCGCTGGATCGCGAGCAGCAGCGAACGCGACGAACTCGGGCGCATGCTGGCGTCGGCGGGTCGTGGAAACGCTACCGATGCTGCCGCCATCGAACTCTGCAAGCTCGCCGGCCTGTTGCCGGCGGCGTTGATCGAGACACAGACCAGCGATGACGGAGCCGGGATCTCCGTCGAGGACGTGCTCGGCTTTCGCGAGGCACAGGCCCGCAGCGTGCGCCCCGTGGTCGAGGCGCGCCTGCCCATGCGCGGTGCCGAGAACGCCACGCTTGTCGCCTTTCGCGCCGGCTTCAGCGGAATCGAGCATGTCGCCATCCGCATCGGCGATGTCGGGACCGGCGCGGATGCGCCCCCGCCTCTCTGCCGCCTGCATTCCTCCTGTTTCACCGGCGACCTGCTCGGCTCGCTGCGCTGCGACTGCGGCGACCAGCTCGATGGCGCGATCCGGCGGATCTCCGAGGAGGGTTCGGGCATCATCCTCTATCTGGCGCAGGAGGGTCGCGGGATCGGCCTCGTCAACAAGCTGCATGCCTACAGGCTGCAGGACGAGGGGCTCGACACGATCGAGGCGAACGAGCATCTGGGTTTTCTCGCCGACGAGCGCGACTGGCTCATGCCGGCGATCATGCTGCAACAGCTCGGTATCGGACGCATCAGACTGCTGACCAACAATCCCGCCAAGGTGTCGATGATCCAGAAACATGGCATCGAGGTGGTCGAGCGAGTTCCCCACGCCTTCGCCGCCAATCCGCACAATCACGCCTATCTGGCGACCAAAGCCGAGCGTGGCGGGCATTTCCTCGGCGAGGACATCGTCCGCCGCCGGGCTGGAGAGAAACGAAAGGCCAAGGAAAAATGAGTTCGACGACCGGGGAGCTGTTCCGCGAGGATGCCTATCTGCAAAGCTGCAGCGCGGCCGTGACGTCCGTGCAGCCAGGTGTCGTGCGCCTCGATCGCACGGTCTTCTACCCCACCGGCGGCGGGCAGCCCGGCGACAGCGGGGTTCTGCGCTTCGACGGGTCGGAGATCGCCGTTCTGGAGACGGTAAAGGGCGACGCACCGGGCGAAATCGATCATCGGATCGATCCCGGAGCATCCCTTCCGGCCGTGGGCGACATGGTCGAGGCGGCAGTGGATTTCGAACGGCGTCATCGGCTGATGCGCATGCACACCTGCCTGCATCTCCTCTGCAAGGCGGTGGATGGCAGCGTCACCGGCGGATCGATCGGCGACGGCAAGGGCCGCCTCGACTTCGACATTCCCGATCCGGTTCTCGACAAGGACGCCCTCACCGAACGGCTCAATGCCTGGATCGCCGAGGACCATCCCGTCCGCGCCTTCTGGATCGACGAGAGCGCGTTCGACGAGCGGCCCGAGCTGGTGAAGACGATGTCCGTGCAACCGCCGCGCGGCTCTGGTCGCATCCGCCTCATCGAAATCGACGGACTCGACCTTCAGGCCTGCGGCGGCACCCATGTCCGTTCCACCGCCGAGATCGGCCGCGTCCGGATCCACAAGATCGAGAAGAAAGGCCGCCAGAACCGCCGCGTGCAGGTCGTCCTCGACGGGGACTAAGCACGGGGACCAGGCGCCGGCCCGCACCTGACAGCCGTTCAGACCGTCTCGTAGCGGTCGGCCTTTGCGCTCTCCCGCAGACGTGTCATCTGCCCCTTGCGGCAGAGATGGTTGAGATGCGCCAGTGTCTCGGCAATGGCAAAGCCGATCTGATGCATGTCGAGCCGGCGCGGGAAAAGCGCATCCATCACCGTTTTCGCCGTCGCCGGCTGGCGGCAGACACCGAGCGCCAGATCGCAGCGCTCCTCGTGATGTGCCACCAGCCTGTCGAGACGGACCGGCAGGCCGTGGAACGGGCCGTCATGGGAGGGCAGAACGGTGCAGTCCGGGTCGATATGCCGGTAGCGGTCGATACTGTCGATGAAGTCACCGAGCGGATCTTCCTCGGGCGAGCCCGGCCACACGCCGACGATGGGCGTGATGCGTGGCAGGATCTGGTCGGCGGCGATGAGGATATTGCGTTCGCTCGAATGAAAGGTGAGCATCTCGGGCGCATGTCCTTCGCCGACGATCACCTGCCAGTCGCCACCGGCCATCCGGATCCGGTCGCCATGACGGATCCGGCGATAGCTGGAGGTGACGAGACTGACGCCGCGGCGGTAGCGGTTGCCGCGCTGCATCCGCTTTTCGACCAGCTCCTCGTCGAGGCCGGCATGACGGTCACAGACCGCACCGGCGATTGCGAAACTGTCCGTATCGTCGAGCTTGAGCATGCGCGCGGTGAGCCATTCGCTGCGCGACATCAGCAGGTCCGCACCGGTGCGCTCGACGAGCCAGCCGGCGAGGCCGGCATGATCAGGATGAAAGTGGGTGGCGAGCACGCGGGTCACCGGGAGACCGGCGAGGAAATCCGAAAGCAGCCGGTCCCACATGTCCCGGGTCCAGTCGTCGGCGAAGCCGCAATCGATGACGGTCCAGCCGTCACTGTCGCGCAGGAGCCAGAGATTGACGTGATCGAGCGCAAAGGGCAGCGCCGCGCGGACCCACCAGATATCCTCCGCAATCCTTGCGACACAACCATTCTGCGGACGTTCGGCGAGATAGCGCAGGGGCGGCTCGAGCGGCTTCATGCAAATTCCAGACTGACAGGAGACGGCAACCGGACCGCGACCATCCGAAAAGGGTTTTCAGAATGCCCCGCGAACACCACGCCTTCGCGATTTCCGGCATCCGGTCAACAGGCTGTTAACCAGGGCGTGTCACGCTCATAGAATGACGGCATGCGTGTGACAATAAGCTCCGCTCACGCGAAGCTGACGGAAAGGTAAAGAGACATGCATATTCCGCTGCGTTTCCGCGGCACCGGGGTCGACACGCCGTTCCCGGTCCGTACCATGCGGGAAGTGAGAAACCGGGATGACTGAAACACCGTGAGCCCGCAATCCGACAAGAAGGCCACGACCGCCAGATGGATCATGCGCCGCATGCCGACGGCGTCGCTGGGCACGATCGACAAGCGCACGGGCGAACCCTATGTCTCCTTCGTGCTGGTGGCACTCGATCACGACGGCACCCCTCTCCTGCTCCTTTCCGACCTTTCCGAACATACGCTCAACATCGGCGCCGACCCGAGAGTGTCGCTCCTGTTCGACGCGACACGCGAGGCGGACGTTCCGGCCGACGGTGCGCGGCTGACCTTTCAGGGCCACATCGCGAAGACGGGAGAACCGCGGCATGCACGCCGTTATCTCGCGCGCCACGCCACAGCGGAGATGTATGCCGGTTTCGCCGATTTTTCCTTCTATGCGGTCGATGGACGCCACGCCCATCTCGTCGAGGGTTTCGGGCGCGCCCGCTGGCTGCGGGCGCGCGACATCCTCCTGTCGCCGGAAATCAATGGCAGGCTCGACCCGATGGAGGTCGCATGGATCGGCCGGGTTGTCGACGGCCGGCATGTCACCGGCCTCGATCCCGACGGCATCGATCTTCGTCTTGATGGAACGGTTGGCCGGATCTGGTCCAAAGAACCGGCCATGGATGAACGTGCCTTCAGCGCCATCGCCGGAACCGGAGCGGGTAGCGGATGAGAACCGTTGCCTGAAGGAACCATCTCCATTTCCCGAACGTCGACCCAACGGAAAGGACCTGCACCGATGAGCGACACGATCGACATCCTGGCCAAGGCATCGCCCGGAACACTGCATCGAAACCTCGCGCCGGCAATCCTCGTGAGCATGGCGGTCTCGCGCGGCGAGGCCGAACTCAGCGCCGACGGAGCGCTCGTCGCCCGCACGGGGCAATTCACGGGCCGTTCGCCGAAGGACAAGCACATCGTGCGCCATCCCTCGATCGAGCCACACATCGACTGGTCCGCCAATCAACCCATCGAACCCGCCCGGATGAGCGCGATGCTGGATCGCGCCATCGCCCATATCGGGGGGAGCGAGCTGTTCATCCAGGATCTTTACGCGGGTGCCGATCCGGCACACCGGCTGAAGGTACGGGTTGTGACCGAACAGGCCTGGCACAATCTCTTCGCCCGCAACATGTTCATCCGCCCGGAACGGGCAGCGCTCGACGACTTCACGCCCGGCTGGACGGTTCTGCAACTGCCCTCCTTCCTCTCGGATCCCGAGACCGACGGGACACGATCCTCGACGGTGATCGCCATCGACTTCGAACGGTGCCTCGTGCTGATCGGCGGCACGCACTATGCCGGCGAGATCAAGAAATCGATCTTCTCGGTGCTGAACTATCTTCTCCCCGAGCGCGGTGTCATGCCGATGCACTGCTCCGCCAATGTCGGCCCGGACGGTGACGCGGCCGTCTTTTTCGGCCTTTCAGGCACCGGCAAGACGACGCTCTCGGCGGATGCCTCGCGCACACTCGTCGGCGATGACGAGCATGGCTGGAGCGAGGACGGAATCTTCAATTTCGAAGGCGGCTGTTATGCCAAGTCGATCAAGCTCGATGCGGTCGCGGAGCCGGAGATCCACGCTGCCTCGACCCGTTTCGGTACGGTCCTCGAGAATGTCGTTCTCGATCCGCTGACACGCGCGCCGATGTGGGACGATGGCAGCCTGACCGAAAATACCCGCAGCTGCTATCCTCTGGACTTCATCCCCAATGCCAGCCGCACCGGTACCGCAGGACATCCAAAGAACATCATCATGCTCACCGCCGATGCGTTCGGCGTCCTGCCACCCATAGCGAGGCTCGGCCCGGAAGAGGCCATGTACCACTTCCTTTCGGGCTACACGGCCAAGGTCGCCGGCACCGAACGCGGACTGACCGAGCCGGAGGCGACATTCTCGGCCTGCTTCGGCGCACCCTTCATGCCACGCCATCCGAGCGCCTATGCCGAATTGCTGCGCAGGATGATGACGGCGCACGATGTCCGCTGCTGGCTCGTCAATACGGGCTGGACGGGCGGCGGCTACGGCACCGGCTCACGCATGCCGATCCACATGACCCGCGCACTCCTGACCGCCGCCCTGTCGGGCGAGCTGGCGAAGGGGGAGATGCAGAAGGACCCGGTATTCGGCCTGACCGTACCGGTGCATTGCGCCGGCGTCGATCCGCTGCTGCTGCGCCCGCGTGACGCCTGGGCCGACAAGGCCGCCTACGATGCCTCGGCCCGCGACGTGGCGGCCCGCTTCGCCTCCAATTTCGCAAGATATGAGGGGCATGTGGAGGATGTGGTGGGCGCCGCCGGAATCCGCGTGGCCGCCTGAACCGCTTCCCGCCACCCGGTTTCAGGGGAAATGGAGCACGACCGTTCTGCTTCCCCCGCCGGGGTCCCTATTCCGCCGGCGCCTCGACCGGAGTTTCGGAAATGGCGGCCAGAACCTCATGCCCGCCTTCCCAGATCATGGAGACCGCCACCCAGAGTACGACGACGAGGCCGATATAGGCGATCCACCGATGGCGATCCATCAGCCTCGCGATGAATCCGGCAGCAAGGCCCATGAGGGCTATGGAAAGGGCGAGGCCGATGATCATCACGACCATGTGATCGCGCGCCGCTCCCGCCACAGCCAGCACATTGTCGAGCGACATGGAAACATCGGCGATGGCCACCTGGATGATCGCCGACTTCATCGTCTTTGCGCCATCCCGCGGCGCATCGGCGGCATGATCCATGTCGAGCGCACCGCCGCTGAGCTCGCGCCACATCTTCCATGCCACCCACAAAAGGAGAATGCCGCCGGCGAGGAGAAGGCCGATGATCGCAAGCAGCTGCAGGGCGACGACGGCAAAGATCACACGCATGACGAAGGCGATGCCGATGCCCCACATGATGACCTTGCGTTGCTCGTGCGCGGGAAGGCCGGCAGCGGCCAGCCCCACCACCACCGCATTGTCGCCGGCGAGCACAATGTCGATCAGGATGACCTTGAGAAGGGCCGATAGTTCGGCCATGAGCTGTGCGTCCATCATGGCCAACGCCTATAGCAGCACCTTCCCCATGGTCGATAGCCCGCACGATGCCGGATCGCGGAATTCCCGCGACGCCGACCGACAGACGTTCCGCCCTGGCGGCGAAGTGACAGAATACGGAAATCCTGCGGCGTATGGATCCTTGCCGAAGAGGTATCCGCGCGCCAGTTTGCGTCCTGTCGCATCCGGAGCGGACATCGCCTTCATGCCTTTGGGGAACGAGCACAGATGACTCCATTCTGGTGGTTCGCCGCCGGCTTTTCCGCGTTCGCCATGCTGCTGCTGCTGGCACCGCTGGTCATGCGTCGTTTCCGCGAGGAGACCGACGGCAGCGAGGAGATCGCTTCCGCATTCGCGATCTATCGTGACCAGCTACTGGAACTCCAACGTGACGAGGCAGCCGGGCGTATCGCCGGAAACGAGGCACGCGCGGCCCGACTCGAGATCGAGCGGCGGATTCTCGCCAATGATTCCCGCAAGCCCGGCGCCACGTCCGGCACACCGCTTTCTGCGGCCGTCCTGGCGATCGCCGCGGCCATCGTTCCGGCCGCATCGATGGCCATCTATCTCTCGCTCGGCTCGCCGGACACGGCCGACCAGCCGCTTGCATCGCGCTCGACGCGCGCGCCGCTCCAGCAGACGGCCGATGCCGGCGAAATGGCGGCGAGCACGGAAAATCTCGCCCGGCGCCTTGAACGCGACGGCGGAACAGCCGAGGAATGGTGGCTTCTGGGCCAGTCCTGGCAGATGCTCGAACGCTTCGACCGTGCCGCCGACGCCTTCAGGCGGGTGATCGAAATCGATGACGGCGAGCCCCGCGTCTACGGCGCACTTGGCGAGGCCCTCGTTCGCGGAAGTGGCGGTCAGGTCATGCGCGACGCCGAGGAAGCCTTCCGCAAGGTACTCGATGCCGATCCGGGTGATCCGCGCTCACGCTACTATATCGGCCTCGCGGCAGCGCAGAACGAACGGTTCGAGGATGCCCTGAAGATCTGGCAGGATCTCTATCGCGACAGCCCGGCGGACGCACCCTGGCTGCCAACCGTGCGTCAGGGGCTGATCGACATGGCCGGCCTTCTCGGCCGTGACCCTGAGACGATCGTTCCCGATCCACAGCCGGCGGAACTGGCGCGCACTCCCCTGCCGCCTTCCGCACCATCGGATCCGGACGCACTGCGCGCGCGCCTCGAGGCGGAACCGAAGGACTTTCGCGGATGGCTCGAGCTTGCGCGTCTCGAAGCCGCGCGTGGCGACAGGGAAGCGGCACGCGCGGCCATCGCGCAAGTCCGGGAGGTCTATGCCGCCGCCCCCTTCGTCCTGCAGCAGATCGACCGCGCGGAAGCGGAACTGTTCGACGACGGAACCGCTTCGGGCATGCGCGGCCCGACCCGCGAAGAGGTCGCCGCGGCACAGGACATGAGCGAGGAGGAACAAAAGGAAATGATCGCCGGCATGGTCGGCGGACTGGCGGAACGCCTCGACGAGAATCCGGACGACCTTCAGGGGTGGATCATGCTGCTGCGCTCCTACGGCGTCCTCGGCGACCGCGCGGCGGCGGAGGAAGCCTATGAGCGCGCCCGAACCCATTTCGAGAACGAGGCTGACGCGACGGCATTGCTCGAACGGCAAGCCCGAACCATGGGCCTCATCCGCCCGTAGGACATCGCGAGACCACCGACAAAAGTTCCATCGCCCCCGCGAGGAAAGCCCGGCGCGATGCGATTGATCGTGTGTTGCGGCATGGAATAATGACTCCGGCCGAAAATATCGTGGCCCATCTCGTCATCCCAAACCCGTGACAATTTCCGGAACCGTTCTTCAGGATACCCGAACATGCTGTCCATTGCACAGGGTGTGATCGAAGAGGGATCTGAGGACGTAGCATTCCCCGCTCGAACCGCCGTTGCAGCCAAGGGCGATCCGTTCCAGTTCTTTCTCGAGGCTTTGCAGCCGTTCGATGCGGCGGCGTACGGCCACGAGCTGTTCCCCGGCGATCCGGTTGGCCTCCTCGCAGGAGCGGTCCGGGAAACGGTCGAGTTCGAGCAGGGCGCGGATGGCGTCGATGCCGAAGCCGAGATCGCGGGCATGGCGGATGAAACCCAGCCGCTCGACCTCGCCGGCGGAATAACGGCGCTGGTTGCCGCGCGAACGATCGGGAGCGCAAAGCAGCCCCACCTGTTCATAATAGCGAATGGTCGGGATCTTCACGCCTGTGCGCTTCGACAGGGCGCCGATGGAAAGCATGGCGAAAACTCCTTGAACCTCTAGTCGCTGGAGAGATTACCATGCTGCATGGAATCATCAAAAGGATCCGTCGATGAGCGCCTGTTGCAGCCATGATGCCACCTTCGAAGGGTTGTCCGGTGCCTACAAGGCGCGGCTCTGGATCGTCATCGCCATCAATGCGGCCATGTTCGCCGTCGAGATGACTGCCGGACACATGGCCGGATCGCAGGCCCTGCAGGCCGACGCGCTCGACTTTTTCGGCGATGCGCTGACCTATGGCATCTCCCTTGCCGTCATCGGCCGATCGCTCGCCATCCGCAGCACGGCAGCCCTCGCCAAGGGCGTGAGCCTGTTCCTGATGGGACTTTGGGTGTTCGGTTCCACCGTCTATCAGGTGTTCGTGCTGGACGTTCCGCAAGCCGGGATCATGGGCGGCATCGGCTTTCTCGCCCTCGCCGCCAATCTCGCCAGCGTGATCCTGCTGATGCAATACAAGGACGGCGATGCGAACGTCCGCTCCGTCTGGCTGTGCTCGCGCAACGACGCCATCGGCAATATCGCGGTGATGATCGCAGCCCTCGGCATCTGGGGAACCGCCAGCGGCTGGCCCGACCTGATCGTCGCCGGCATCATGGCTACCCTCTTCCTCTCTTCCTCGACACAAATCATCCGCCAGTCCCTCGACGAAAGACGCTGCGCGGCCTGAGAAGGCGGGAGAAAAGAGAAGGCCACTTTCAGCGCCAAGGTCGTGTCTCGAACGTGGTGGAAAATTTTGCGGATAGATCGCTCTGGAGAAAGGGCCACGGAGGCAGGGTGGCGGAGACGGGGGGATTCGA
>JAGREZ010000618.1 GCA_020446285.1 Geminicoccaceae bacterium | reverse complement strand
CTATGCCATCCTTGCCAAGACGATGAGCGAGGAGAGCCTGAAACAGGTCGCCGCGGTGATTTCAGCGAAGAAAGTGCAGCTTACGCCTGAAGAGGCGCGCGATTTGGCGAAACGTGCCTTGAAATTCAAGCAGGAACGGGGACGTCTTCCGTCCATCACGTCCCCCGACGCCTGGGAAAAACGTATGGCCGAAGGCGTGGCTTTTCTCGCCCGCATGAAGCGTGAGGCTGTCGATGGCTAAAACATTCACCGATGAAGACGAAGCCCTTCTTGCCGACCTTGGTGTCGAGGTTGAGACCGGCAAGGCGCCTAGCCGCACACCGCGCGAGGAACGCATCATTGCAGGCTTTGAAGAGATTCAGCGATTTGTCGAGGAGCACGGATGCGCTCCGCAGCATGGCGAAGAGCGCGACATCTTCGAGCGCCTTTATGCCGTGCGTCTTGATCGTATCCGCGATCAGGCCGACGCCCGCGCCCTGATCGAGCCGATGGATCATCAAGGGCTTCTTGCAGGATACACGTCCACTCCCGATGTCGAGCTCGACGATGACTCACTCCTTGCCGAGCTCGGCATTGAGGCCGAGACGCCGCCGATCACCGAGTTGCGCCACGTCCGTTCGACAGCCGAAAAACGCGCGGCCGAGGAGATCGCCAGCCGCGAACGCTGCGAAGATTTTGACACCTTCAAGCCGCTTTTTGAGCAGGTTCAAAAGGAGCTCGATAGTGGCCTACGTGATACACGGCCTTTTGAGATGAAAGCAGAGATTGAAAAAGGACGTTTCTTTATCGTTGGCGGCCAGAAAGCGTATGTCGCTGAGAAGGGGGAAACGACGATAACTGACCAAGGGCGTACAGATGCTCGCCTGCGCGTTGTTTTTGACAACGGCACTGAGAGCAACATGCTCATGCGGTCGCTTCAACGCGCCTTGAACAAGGATGAGGCTGGCAGGAGGATCATGGATCCGATTGCAGGCCCCTTGTTTTCCGATCAATCCATTGACGGGGATGATGCGAGCGGAACGATCTATGTTCTGCGAAGCAAATCCAATCATCCACTCGTCGCTGCAAATCGCGAGCTGGTTCACAAGATCGGTGTCACCAACATAAGCGTCGAGCAACGGGTTGCCGGGGCGCAGCTTCAGCCGACGTTCCTCATGGCGAATGTCGAGATCGTTGCCACCTATGAACTCTACAATATCAACCGCACGAGGCTGGAAAATTTGGTCCACCGTATTTTCGCACCTGCACGGCTGGAGATTGAGGTCATGGATCGATTCGGTCGAGCGGTTGTCCCGCGCGAGTGGTTTCTTGTGCCACTTTTCATCATCGACGAGGCGGTTCAGATGATCAGAGACGGTACGATCCGGGACTGTGTATACGATCCCAAGAGCGCTTCGCTGACACGTGTTGTCTAGACACGCTAATCAAGGATTTCGAGGCTTCTGGCGTGCCATTGCTGGATCCATGGAACGTTCAAAAATAGCTTTGAGCTCGACATGATTTTCCATAATCCACATTATGCGTGCAATGCACAATTAAGGGATAGATTCAAATCTGAAGTGCGAATATCCATGGAAAACAATGGATTGTACTTTGGAGATGAGCCTTGCGAACGCGCCCTTTCTACATCTCCATCTGAACCTGCTCACGCGACTTTCCCAAGCACCTTCATCGCGTGTTTCGGATCGAAGTCTATCAGCTTGAGGAGCTGGCCTGCCGGGCCATCGGGCTTACGTTGACCCTGTTCCCACTTCCGAAGGGTCGATGCTGAAACGCCGAATGCTTTCGCGAACTTGTCCTGGGAAAGTCCAGTTTTCGCACGGATCGCACGAACCGCATTACGTGAAACAATGGTTTTTCGACCTTTTGTTTCGTCGCCGTTCGCGTACTCAATGGCTTCTTCCAGACCGGCGCGGATCTTGTCGAAAGCGCTCATGATTTCGCTCCGTAAAGGTCTCGCAGCTCCCTGGTGAGCTTGGCGAGAGCGTTGCACTCGGCCTTGGAGAGATTGGCCTTCTCGTTCTTTGCAAACACCGTCAACAAAAAGATCGGGATCTCGACGCCACCAAAATAGTAGATGACACGGGCACCGCCACTCTTCCCGCGGCCATCGCGGGCGATCCGGATTTTACGAACACCGCCCGTGTTCTGCATGAGAACACCGGCTGTCGGGTCGGACGCAACTGAGACCTTGATGTCTTCCATCTCTGCTTCGGTGAAGAGCTTTTGCGCTTCTGAGAGATAGCCCTTCAGTTCGACGATGGTCTGAGGCGCGTGCATGTCAGAATTATAACCCATTGGGTTATGAAAAGCTAGAAAAAACGGATGCATGCCGAGTTGAGTGATAATGCCTCACGAGTGGGCAACCACATCATCAAAGCCGCGCCAAGTGGGCAATATCGATCAAATATGAACTCAACTTCATTGTGATATTTTACATGACGTGGAATACCTAAACCACGTTGATAGAGCCTGTATGATAAATCTTCTCCGGCAGAGGACGGAGATGCTTCAGGTTACGGCCAAGCAAAAGGGGCGGAAACCAATGCGACTCGCTATCGTCACGCTGATGGCGATTTTTTTGGGCACTACGACCATGCCGGCCATCGCACAATCGACCGTCGAGGGCGAATTGGGCGAGGTCCAGGATCTACGCGCGCGTAATCTCGAGGAGCTCAAGAAAATCAAGGAGACGATCGACAGCACTAACAGCTCGGTCGAGACTCTCGCGAATGACAACATGTCGGGCGCCATTTCCCGCTTCAACAACTCGCTGCGCCAGGCCACCGCCGAGGTGAAGGCGGCGGTCGGTGAATATGAGCGCGAGTTCACACCTGCCGCGCAGAGTCGCATGCTCGAGCGCCTGAGTGGTATTTATGGTGGGCTGCTCGACAACTTCGAGCAGATCGACCTAGGCTTTCTCCGCCAAGCTCAGGACGTCTACGGCAACGCCATTACTAAAGGAGCCAGGATAGCGAATGCTAATCTCGAAGCCTCGGTCGAGGGCAGCCAGTATAAGCGCAAACTCATCTCCGCGAAGGTGAAATCGCTGGCGGAGTTGCAGGCCAAGCTCAAGGCCGGCACCGCCAACCAGGCCAACCGCAACGATGCTCAGCGCATCGCCCGAGACATCGGCCGACTCGAGAAGTTGATCGAGCGCGACAAGAAAAACGCGCTGTTCTGGAACAAGATCGGCGAGAAATTTGCGCAGATCGAAGACCGTAAGGCGTTGCAGCTGCAGTCGCTCGAAACCTCCATCCTTGCCTTCAACCAGCTGCGCGACGAAATCGACGGGCAGAAGCAGGCGGTCGATCAGATGATCATTCTGGGCCAGCTCGACGAACTGACCACCCAGGAATTCGAGCAGAGTGTCGACACCATGGGCGAGGTCGGCGACGACCTGTTTGCCGCTACCGATGCCGCCTTCGAGAATGTCTTCGCCGACCTGCTCTCTGATGAGCCTGTGGACGACGGCACGGTTGACGATGCCGGGCACAGCGCCGCGCTTGAGGCGGATATCGACGCCATCTTACAACGCTATCAGTAAGGGAGAGCGTTCATGAGCAAGACCGTCGTTCTCGCTGTGGTCGCACTCCTGATCACTGGCGGCGCGTGGTACTGGTTCGCCGATCAGCAGCCGCCACCTCGCGACTACCGTACGGAGATACAGGAGATGCGCGACAATTTCAAAGAGTTCCGCGAGGCGACCGGCAGCGCGCTCGAAGGTGCCCGGAAGGAGGATCTCTGATGGCGGTACGGCGGCGCGCGAAGCTCGCTGCCTGTTCGCTGACGGCTCTGATGGCGGCCTGCAGCTCACCATCGCGCGGACCGTCGCCCTTGGAGTTGGTGGAACGCGAGGCGGCGCGCTGCGAGACGCGCCTGCAAGCCTCGGAGACCCACACTCGCGGGCTGGAAGGGTTGCTAGCGGACGCCCGCTCACAGTTGACCCGCAAGGACGGCGCATTGCAGAGCTGCCTGACGGCGAGCGGCGAGGCAGGCATCGCCACCAGCCAGCTCCAGGCCGAGATCACAAGACTTGAGCGCCAACTCGAGGAGACCCGCGGGCAGCTCGCCGGCGAGCGCAACCAGCGCCAGAAGCTCGAAGGCGTGCTGGCCTCACTTGACCGCGCTGTCGACGAGGCCGGGTTCTGGCAGTTTGATCCCCCCGAACTCGCCGAGCGGATGCGCAAGGAGCAATCGCTGCTCGTCAAATACCGTCGCGCCCGCGAGATGCAGGACAGCGTCCTGCCGTCCTGGTTCGAGGATGCCGACGTGCGCCGCATGGTTGAGTTCGAGCCTGCCTTCCTCAAGCAGCGGATCGACGAGACGGTCCGGGTCGTCCGGCTGCTGCGCTACGCGCTACTGCGTCGCAGCCAAGGCGCGGTCAGCTACAAGGAGTTGTAGACAGTTGTCGGTCGATCTCGTCGACGTCTACCGTTCGCTGCTCGGGCATTGGCCCGGGTTGATCCTGCTTGCGCTTTCGGTGCTCACCCTCGCCTTCGTGCTCGCCACGCTCTGGGTCATGCTCAGACCGGACGCTCTGAACCGCCGCCCGCAGCGCCACCAGCTCGCCAGCGGTTTGCGCTTTTGCGAGGAGGCAGCGCCGGCGGTAGGGCTTGTTGGTACCGTCTACGGCCTGACTGGCGGCTTTTTCGCCGTCGGTACCGAAGAGTTACCGGCCTTCATAGGCACCGCGTTGCAGACCACCTATGTGGGCGGTATCCTCTTCCTGCTGGCGCTCGCCGCTCGTATGTTGGTCGAAGAGACACCGCTGCCGGCGATTCCCGATGATAACGGTAGCGGGTCGGATTGATGCGCTCGCGCTCTGTCATCATGCTCGCCGACATTATGATGATCCTGCTCCTGCTCTATGTCGCCAAAGCGCGCTTCGGCGAGGCCGTGGTCTCGACCTCGCTCGACCTGCCGACACTCGCCGCCCAAGGCTCCGGTCGGCCGGAGCCGGCGCTGTTGGTGATCGAGGTCGACGAGGCGGACGGGCTCAGGCTGAACGGTAAGATCGTCACAGCCGAGATCCTGGGCGACATGCTGCAGGAGAGCCGCGCGGAACGGCTGATCGTGCGCGGCGATCGCGACGCCTCCTGGGGCGGGCTGGTGCGAGCCCTCGATGCCGGCCGACAAGCGGGACTAAGCGTGCAGGTCGAGCTAGCCCCGGGTGAGGCCTCGCCGTGAGCCGGTTGTTGTGGGACTGTGCGGAATTCTGTGCCC
>JAGREZ010000155.1:8896-9836 GCA_020446285.1 Geminicoccaceae bacterium | reverse complement strand
TCGCCTTCAACTACGACCTTGCGACACCACCGCCTGTCGCCGAGGTCGGTCTCTCGATGTTTGCGCGCTTCATCGACGATCCGTCGCAGGCGGCGGAGATCCTCGAGCAGGCCGCATCCGATACCGAAGCAGCCTTCAAGCAGTAGAAACGGGGATTCATCGCACGCGGCGGCGGTCCTGTCGTTCACTCCGCAGTCGCGTGCGTCCCTGATCACCGCAAGACAGACTGGAAGGCCATGGAACGGCAAAATCGCTACTGGCGAACGGTTCTGCTCGCCGGGCCGCTGGCCGTGTTCACGATCTTCGTCATCGGCCCGCTGCTGAGTTCCTTCTATTACAGCTTCACGGACTGGAACGGATTTTCCAGCGACTACAGGTTCGTCGGCTTCGACAATTTCGCGAAGATCGCCACCGACCGGCTGTTCCTGCAGGCGACCGTCAATACCACCTTCTGGATGATCGTCGCCATCATCCTGCCGACAGCTCTCGGGCTCGGCCTTGCCCTGCTCCTCGACTCCCGCGTCTTCGGAGCACGCTTCTTCAAGAGCATCTTCTATCTGCCGATCTGCCTCTCGGCGGTGATCGTCGGGCAGATCTGGATCTGGATCTACCAGCCCGACTGGGGCCTCCTGAACACGATCATCGCCAACATCACCGGTGAAAAATACAACCACGCCTGGCTGGCGAAACCGGACACCGCACTCTGGTCGGTGATCGTCGCCTGGTCATGGCAGCAGACCGGCCTTTCGATGGTGATCTATCTCGCCGGACTTACGGCGATCCAGGCAGAATTGCTGGAAGCCTGCGAACTCGACGGAGCCAACACATGGCAACGCATCAGGCTCGTCGTCCTGCCTTTGCTCACCCCCTCGACCGTCGTCGTCATCGCCCTTTCGGTCATCAACTCGCTCAAGGGCTTCGACATTCTCTACATCATGAC
>JAGREZ010000155.1:0-8887 GCA_020446285.1 Geminicoccaceae bacterium | reverse complement strand
TTCAACAGCTCCGACACGCTGGCCATGCACATGTACAACGAGAGCTTCAAGAAATACCTGATGGGTTACGGCAGTGCGATCTCGGTCGTTCTCTTTCTCATCGCCATGGCCATCATCGCGGTTTATTTCCGTCAGCTGCGCAAGGTGGATCTGATCTATGGCTAGTGCGTATTCGGGCAGGTTCAATCCGTGGCCGGCGACCGTCTTCGTCATTCTCGCCGTGCTCGCGGTCCTGTTCCTCTTGCCGACGGCCGGCGTTCTCCTTTCGTCGATCAAGACGACGCGCGATATCGCACTCGGCGATCTCTGGTCGATCCCGCCCTCGCTCCATCTCGGCAATTTCACCGAAGTCCTCGGAAATCCCGCCGTCCATGGCTATTTCCTCAATACAATCCTCGTGACCCTGCCGGCGACAGCAGGCTCCATCGCGCTCGGCAGCCTCGCCGGCTATGTCTTCGCGAAAATGCCGTTCCGCGGCTCGAACCTGCTGTTCCTCATCGTCGTCGCCGGGATGTTCTTTCCGCCGCAGGTCATCCTCGTGCCGCTCTTCCGCCTGTTCAACACACTCGGCCTGATCGATACGCTCTATCCGGTCATCATCGTCCACATGGCTCTCGGCATCCCGATCTGTACCCTCCTGATGCGAAACTTCTTCGCCACGGTGCCGACCGCCCTGCGCGAGACAGCCATCATGGAAGGGGCGAACGAATGGCAGATCCTGACGAAGATCATCCTGCCCTTGAGTCTGCCGGCGCTGGCGGTGCTGGCGGTGCTGCAATTCACCTGGATCTGGAACGATTTTCTCTGGCCACTGATCTTCACCCAGTCGGACAACAAGCGCACGATCATGATCGGCATCGTCAATCTCAAGGGCCAGTATTCTGTCGCCTGGGGCGTGCAGGGCGCGCTGTCACTGGTTGCGAGCCTGCCGACCCTGTTCGTCTTCCTGTTCTTCCAGCGCTACTTCATCAAGGGCATGACCATGGGTGCGGTGAAGGGCTGACCGTCTCCCGCAAGCAATGTATTGCCGGATCAGGGACAGATTGCCTGATCGGCACTGGACAAGAGCGGGCAGCGCGTCTAATCAAAGCGCCGATGCCCCAATAGCTCAGTTGGTAGAGCACCTGTTTCGTAAATAGGTGGTCGGCGGTTCAAGTCCGTCTTGGGGCACCATCTTGTTGCGCTGCCTGAGCGCGGTTCAGGTTCGAGTTTTCTCCTCGAACCTCCATCATCTCTCAGATGAGCTCCACAGCAGGCCAGACACCTCTCGGTTAAGCATACATCCTGCCTCTCGACCGGAATCGGCCCCTCTTTCGCAGGCCGGAGATTCACATGGCTGTCACGAACTGCGGCTAGTTGCGCGGTGCAAGCATTGTGCAATCTGCGAGGACGCTGATCATGAAACACGGCAAAGACACCCGTCTCACCGCTGATGCGTGGGACGAGCTGCATTCTCCCCGGCCCGAAGAAAACGATTTCGACCGTGTGGTCGAGCGGGCAATCTCGCGGCGCGGCTTCATGGGCGGTGTGCTCGCCTTCGGTTCCGGCGCCGCCGCCATGAGCGCCGGCCTGCTCGGTTCGAGCGCCATCGCCAGCACCGCCACCTCGCGCTTTCCGTTCACGCCGATCGCCGCGCAGACCGATGATGCCATTCATGTGCCCGAGGGGTATTCCTCGAGCATTCTCGTGCGCTGGGGCGACCCGTTGTTTTCGGACGCGGACGGTTACGATGTGACCGAGGGCGGTCCGGCTGCCGGCTCCGATCGCGTGTTCGGCGAGAATACTGACGGCATGGAGACCTTCTCCTTCCGCGGCCACGAGATTCTGGCCATCAACCATGAATACGCCAACCGCGAGACCAACCTGCCCGCCGCTCAGGAGGGCGTTCCGGCGAATGCCGACGATGTACTGAAGTTCCAGAACCTTCAGGGCGTTGCCGTGGTGGAGATCGAGGAGACCGACTCCGGCTGGAGCGTCGTCAAGGACAGCCCGTTCAATCGCCGCATCACCCACAATACACCCATGGACATCGTCGGTCCGGCCGCCGGCCACGAACTGATGAAGACCGAAGCCGATCCCACCGGTACGCGTTCGCTCGGCACGATGAACAATTGCGGTTCGGGCAAGACTCCCTGGGGCACCTATCTGACCTGCGAGGAGAACTTCAACGGTTATTTCGGCTCCACCGAGGCCATCCAGGACCAGAAACCGAACGCCCTGTCCCGTGGCCATGATCGCTACGGCATCGGTGCCGAGGGCTGGGGTTATGACTACCACAAGTGGGACGAGCGTTTCGACATCTCGAAGAATCCGAACGAGCCCAACCGCGTCGGCTGGGTGGTCGAGATCGACCCGACCGACCCCGAAAGCACGCCGGTCAAGCATACCGGCCTCGGCCGTTTCAAGCACGAGAATGCCGAGGTCGTGCTGGCACCCGACGGCCGCGTCGTCGTCTATATGGGCGATGACGAGCGCGGCGAGTATCTCTACAAGTTCGTCTCCAATGGTGTCTATGTCCCCGGCGGCTCGACCGAGGGCCTTCTCGATGACGGCACACTCTTTGCGGCGAAGTTCAATGACGACGGCACCGGCGAATGGCTGGCGCTGACGCCGGAAACCACGGGCATGGATCTGGCGGAGCTCCTGATCTTTGCCCGCGAGGCAAGTTCGAAGGTCGGCGCGACCACCATGGACCGCCCGGAATGGATCGCCACCAACACGCATGCGATCGAGGCCTATTGCTGCCTGACCAACAACAAGAATCGCGGCCTCAAGCCGAATGCCGGCGGTGACGAGACGCCCGTCAACGGCCCCAATCCGCGCGAGACCAACAATTACGGCCAGATCGTCCGCTGGCGGCCGCACGGCGAGGACCATGCGGGCAACGGGTTCGACTGGGACCTGTATGTGATGGCGGGCAATCCCGAGGTCTACAACAACGTCTATGGCGGCTCCGAAAATGTCACGCCGGGCAACATGTTCAATTCGCCCGACGGCATGGCCTTCGACCAGAATGGTCTGGTCTGGATCCAGACCGACGGCGACGACAGCAATGCCGAGGATTTCGCCGGCATGGGCAACAACCAGATGCTGGTTGGTGATCCGGCCACCGGCGAGATCGCGCGTTTTCTCACCGGGCCGAACGGCTGCGAGGTGACCGGCCTTGCCTGGTCGTCCGACCGCCGCACGATGTTCGTCGGCATCCAGCACCCCGGCGGCCACTGGCCGGACGGCGGTGACGTGCTGCCGCGCTCCTCGGTGATCGCCGTCAAGCGCGACGATAACGGCCTCATCGGCTGACACACGATGCTCCGTGCCCCGGCAGAAGGGGCGCGGAGCTTTTTTTCGAGCTTCGACAATGAGGGCCCGGGCCTGATTTCCCCGCCCCCCACCGCCCCGGCGTCACGCGCGATGCGATGACTGCTCGACACTCCATACCCCGTTTTGCCTGTCTGGTGCCTCGACGGTCTGAACAGACACGGTTGACTCGCCATACATGTCGTTTACAGATTTTTCACAGTCTAGGCTGCCAGCCCTGCGCAACAGAGTTTCCTGTTGCCGGCGATGCTGCGTGCAGTGGAGGAAAACCGCTCGGGAAGGGAGGAAACGTGTACAGGAAAATCATTATTCCCATCGATCTGGCGCATCTCGATCGACTGGAAAAGGCCCTTGGGACAGCCGCGAAACTGGCTGCGGCCTTCGATGCCGAAACATGTTACGTCAGTGTCGGTGCCTCGTTCCCTTCCAGAGGCTATGACCCGCACAGTTTCGAGGCGAAACTTCAGGAATTTGCCAGGGAACAGGCCACGCGGCACGGCCTCAAGACCACCAGCCACGCCATCATCACGCTCGATCCGGCGGCCGATCTCGACCGCACCCTGCTCAAGGAGATCGAGGCGACCGGCTGCGATCTCGTGGTCATGGGCTCGCATACGCCGGGCATGGCCGAATATTTCATCTCCAGCAATGCCGGCTACATCGCCTCGCACTCGAAGGTGTCCGTGATGGTCGTTCGCTGACGGCGACCGGCGGGCATCTCTTCGGCAGCAAGGGACGAAGATCCCTTCGTTGATACGGGCAACACCGAACATAAAAGCAGAATCACCACATGAGCATCAAACCGCCTTTTACCGATCTGGACATCAAGACCGCCGATACCGGTTTCTATGAAGGCTACAGCGTGCCGATCGCGCTCATCAGCAAGACGGTCATGTCATTGCTGGTCATCTGGGCACTGGTCTGGCCGCTCAATGCCAACAACATGCTCGGCGAGATCAACTGGGCGCTTCTGGAAGGTTTCAACACCTTCTACATCATTTCCGTCGGTATCTTCGCCTTCTTCTGTTTTGCCGTGGCGATCATCCCGTCCTCGGGACGCCGGTTGCTCGGACAACCCGGCGAGAAACCGGAATTCTCGACCTTCTCATGGTTCGCCATGATGTTCGGTGCCGGCCTCGGTGTCGGCCTCATGGTCTACGCCACCGCCGAGCCGATGGGTCTGTGGGGCTCGAATCCCCTCATCGTCGCCGGAGACCTCACCGGCAATACCCCCGAAGCAATTACCTCGGCGATGCGCTACACCTTCCTGCATTATGGCTTCCATGCCTGGGCGATCTATGTCGTGACCGGCCTGTCGCTGGCCTATTATGCCTTCACCCGCGACATGCCGCTTACCGTCCGTTCGGCACTCACCCCGATTCTCGGCCGCTTCGCCAACGGCTTCATTGGTCATCTGGTCGATATTCTCGGCGTGATCGCCACCATTCTCGGTGTCGCCGTGACCATCGGCTTCGGCGTCAGCCAGTTTGTCGAGGGCGTCTATTCGATCACTGACATGCAGTGGCTGATGCGGGCCGGCGCCGATGGCGCACCGCCGAGCCCCAGCACCGTCGGGCTGATCGTGGCACTGGTCATCATCATGGGACTGTCGATCCTCTCGGCGGTCTCCGGTGTCGGCCGTGGCGTCAAGTATCTCTCCAACCTGAACCTCGTCCTTTCGGTGCTTCTGCTGCTGACGTTTGTCATCTTCGGCTCATTCGTCTTCGCCATGACCCAGTATGCGACCACCATGGTCGACTATATCTGGCATTTCTTCGCGCTTTCCTTCGAAGCCTATGGCCCGCTCCCGCAAGCGGCATTCGAGGGAGCGCTGCCGGAGGCGGTCCGGGCCCTGCCGGCGGAGGACATGGCGGCGCTCTACACCGGCGGCACCAACCCTTGGGGCTCCCTTGCCAGCTTCAGCGAAGGGCTGCCGGACTCCTTCAAGGCACTCGAAAATTCCGATGCCCTGGCGGCATCGGTCTACGAGGCTGGAACTCCGGGCCGGCTGTTCAACTGGCAGGCCGGCTGGACGACCTTCTACTGGGCGTGGTGGATCGCCTTCTCGCCCTTCGTCGGCCTGTTCCTCGCCCGCATCTCCAAGGGTCGCACCATTCGCGAATTCGTCCTTGGATGCGTGATCGCGCCGGCGCTCGTCTGCTTTGCATGGATGACCATTCTCGGCGGCACGGCGATCGATCTCGAACTGAGCGGCATCGCACAGGGTACGATCATCGACGCTTCGACCACGAACAAGCTGTTCGCGACGCTGGCGCAGATGATCTCCGGTGAACTGCTCTTCGGCATCACGGTCATGTGCGTGGTCCTGATCCTGACTTTCCTCGTGACCTCCGCCGACTCCGGCATCCTCGTCATGAACACGATCATGTCGGGCGGTGCCACCGAGACCGGCATCAAGCACCGGATCATCTGGGGCCTGATCCTGACCGCCGTGATCGGTGCGCTCATCATCGCCGGCAACAGCGGTGCGGTGGCAAATCCGCTCGAAGCCCTCAAGAACGCGATGATCATCGGCGCGCTGCCGTTCACGGGCGTCATGATTTTGATGTGCATCGCACTCGTCAAGGCATTGATCCGCGACGAGATGCGCGATCGCGCAGGCATCGGCGCTACCGCTCCGGCCGAGTGAGGCCATAGCACAGGATCTTGGTAGAGAATCGTGCGGCCACCGTCCTTCGGGAAGGTGGCCGCACTGCCTTCGTTCTATCGAGGACAACGACGAAGGCTCCGGTCGCGCATTCGGTCTGCGCGATCTTCTTGTTCCGGATTGTCGTTTGTTCAAAGGACGGCAAAGCCGCCGTTCATCCCGTATAGTGATCGAGAGCCGCCCTCGAACCATCCTGCCAGATCATCTTGAGCCAGCGCGCGAAGGGTTCGGCGAAAACCTCCCTGTCGGCGAGATCGTCGTAGACATGGCGTTGTTCGAGCCAGCTGCCGGGGCATTCGCGGGCGGCGCGGGCAACGGTGCCGAGATCGTTCCAGAACGGATCGTTGGGCTCGATCACACTGCCATCCTCGCGCGTGCCCGCGCACATCCGCGCCCAGAGCGCTTCCACGAGCGCCAGTCCCTCCACCGGAGTCCCCGCGTCCAGCGCCACACGCACACTCGGCATGACGAAACCCGGATGGCGCGAGGAGCCGTCGAAGGCGATGCGCCGGGTGGTGTCGTGGATCATGGGATTGGTGAACCGGCGTTCGATGAGATCGACATAGGCCACGGGCGTCATGCCGGGCACGGCACCGATATGCGGTGCGATCTCATCCAGTTCGACCTTCCTGAAAAATGCGGCCAGCGACGCATCGCTCATGCAGTCGGCAACCGTCGCAAGCGAGAGAAGTTCGCCGGCATTGGCGATGATCTGGTGCCCGGCATTGAGGATGCGGATCTTCATCGTCTCGAAATCATGCACCCGGTCTGAAAAGGTGGCGCCGACCTTGTCCCAGTCGGGGCGGCCGGCGCAGAAATCGTCCTCGATGACCCACTGGCGGAAATTCTCATGGGTCACCGGTGCCGCATCGTCGATGCCGAACCCTCTCGCGAGTTCGAGTTCGCGCGGGCCGGTGGCGGGAACGATGCAGTCGACCATGGAATTGGGAAAACTGCAGGAAGAGGCGATCCAGTCCGCGAGCGCGGCATCCGTCAGCCGGGCCAGCGAGACGACCACCTCGCGCGCGGTGTCGCCATTGCCCTGCAGATTGTCGCAGCTCTGCACGGTGAAGGGCCCCGCACCCGCCTCCCGCCGTCGCCGCAGGGCCTCGACGATGGCGCCGAAGGCGGTGCGCGGCGTGTCCGGATGCCCGACATCGTGGCGGATGTCGGGATGATTCGTGTCGAAGCGGCGTGAGACGGGATCGATATAATAGCCGCCCTCCGTCACGGTGAGGGCGACGATGCGGATGGCCGGATCGCTCATGGCGGCGACGAGAGCGCCATTGCCATCCTCGATCGGAACGTAGTCGATCATCGAGCCGACGATCTCCGCTCCCCTGCCCGCGGGATCCAGTTCGATCAACGTGGTCAGGCAGTCCTGCGCCAGCAGCCGCGCGCGCATGTCCCGGTCATAATCGCGAACGCCGGCGCCGATGATCGCCCAGTCACGGGCAAGCCCCTCCTGCATCAGCCGGTGCAGGTACCAGGATTGATGCGCGCGGTGGAAATTGCCAAGGCCGATATGGAGGATGCCTGGTGTCATGCGACCACGATCATAGCGCGGCCGGGCGACATTGCCGGGAAGGCGATCCAGTGCTGCGTTCGAAAGTCTGATCGGCGGGGTCATGATCTCGTGCATCTCCCGTTCGGGTCGTACCGGCACATGGCGCGGCCGCTCAGTCCATGCGCAGGCCGTTCTGGTTGAAACGGTGGATCGCATCGGGTCTCGGGCTCATGTGAATGCGATCACCGTGACGGAAACTCACCTCGCCATCGGCGCGTACCGTCAGGGTTTCGGCAAGGCCGCTGTCGCGCACATGGAAGAATGTATCCGAACCCAGATGTTCGGAGACATTGACGATGCCGTTCCAGTCGCCCTGATCCGCCGACACGGCGATGTGCTCGGGGCGGATACCGATGGTGTGGGCGCCATGTTTGTCTGCCTCCGCACCCTCGATGAAGTTCATCTTCGGGCTGCCGATGAAACCGGCGACGAAGAGGTTGCGCGGATTGCGGTACAGTTCCAGCGGTGAGCCCACCTGTTCGATATTGCCGGCACGCAGGACGACGATCTTGTCGGCCATGGTCATGGCCTCGACCTGGTCATGGGTCACATAGATCATCGTCGTCTTGAGGCGTTCATGCAGCTCGCTGATCTCCAGCCGCATGCCGACGCGAAGGGCGGCATCGAGATTGGAGAGCGGCTCATCGAACAGGAAGGCCGCGGGCTCGCGGACGATGGCGCGACCGATGGCGACACGCTGGCGCTGACCGCCGGAGAGCTGACCCGGACGACGGTCGAGGTAATCGGTGAGATTGAGCACGGCTGCGGCCTGCTCGATCCGCCGGTTCTGCTCGGCCTGATCCATCCCCGCCATCTTCAGCGGAAACGCGATGTTCTTGCGCACGGTCATGTGCGGGTAGAGCGCATAGGACTGGAACACCATGGCAAGGCGACGCTTGGCCGGCGGCGTCGAGGTAGCATCCTCGCCGTCGATCAGGATACGCCCGCCGGTGGTATCCTCAAGACCGGCGATCAACCGCAGAAGGGTAGACTTGCCGCAACCCGAGGGGCCGACGAAGACCACGAACTCGCCGTCCTGGATGTCGAGATCGACGCTTGGAATGACGGTGACATTGCCGAAGGCCTTGTTGACCTGTTCGAGACGAATGCTTCCCACGAGACTTCTCCCGTTATGTGTCGTTTTCGATTCTGCGCGCGTTCTATTTGACGGCGCCGAAGGTGAGACCGCGAACCAGCTGCTTCTGGCTGAACCAGCCGAGGATCAGGATGGGTGCTATGGCCATGGTCGATGCGGCCGAGAGCTTGGCGAAGAACAGGCCCTCGGGGCTCGAATAGCTGGCGATGAAGGCGGTCAGCGGCGCCGCCTTGGCGGC
>JAGREZ010000154.1:2922-5330 GCA_020446285.1 Geminicoccaceae bacterium | reverse complement strand
TGCTCCGGCCCGGCGGCGGCGGTTTTCATGCGGGCTTCGCGATCGTCATCGTCGCGACCCTCCTTTTCGCCATCTTCCAGATACTCACCCGCCTGCTGACCCGCCACGAGACAGTGGCGATGATCTTCCTCGTGCAGATCGCGCTCGGCACGCTGCTGCTTCTGCCACCGGCCGTCACGACATGGCAGACGCCGACATCGCTCGACTGGCTGAAGCTGCTCGCCTCCGCATTTCTCGGCAGCACCTCGCACCTGCTGCTCATCAAGGCCTATTCGCTCGCTCCCGCAGCCATTCTCCAGCCCTTCAGCTACACCCAGCTCCTCTGGGCGATCGTGCTCGGCATTCTGTTCTTCGGGGATATTCCAGACAGTGCGACAATCATCGGGTCGGCCATCGTCGTCGGCGCCGGCATCTTCACCTGGGCCCGCGAGCGCCGGCGATCATGACGGGGTTCGTGTCCGATTCGGTTGCAAAAGATCGCGCAATCGCGTTCTTTGGCGCCCATTCGACGAACCGTATGAATGACCACGCGGCCGGACCGGCCGCACCAGCCTCCGGATCTGCCGTGACGAGCGACCTTTCACCCATCGACGAGGGCGGCACCGGCCGCGCCATTCCCCTTCATGACGAGGAGGGCTTCGCCGCCATGCGCCGCGCTGGCGAGCTGGCCGCGCGCACCCTCGATCATGTCACACCGTTTGTGACACCCGGCGTGAGCACGCAGGAACTCGATGACATCATCGACGCCTTCATGCGCGACCATGACGGCGTACCGGCGACGCTCGGCTATCGGGGCTATCCCAAAAGCAGCTGCATCTCGGTCAATCACGTCGTCAATCACGGCATCCCGAGTGCCGCGAAGAAGCTGGCGAAGGCGGATATCGTCAATATCGACGTCACGGTGATCCTCGACGGCTGGTATGGCGACACCAGCCGCATGTTCATTGTCGGCGGCAAGACCGGCGTCAAGGCGCAGAAGCTCGTCGACGTCACCTTCGAATCGATGTGGGCCGGTATCCATGCGGTGAAGCCCGGTGCGACGCTTGGCGATGTCGGCCATGCCGTCCAGACTGTCGCGGAGGCGGCGCGCTGTTCGGTGGTGCGGGATTTCGTCGGCCATGGCGTCGGCCGCGAGTTTCACGAGGCGCCCGAGGTCAAGCATTACGGCAAACCGGGCACGGGCGTCGTTCTCAGACCCGGCATGATCTTCACCATCGAACCGATGATCAATGCTGGCAGGCACGAGGTGAAGATTCTCTCCGATGGCTGGACGACCGTCACCCGCGACCGTTCGCTTTCGGCGCAATTCGAGCATACGGTCGGTGTGACCGAGAACGGCGTGGAAGTTTTCACCCATTCGCCCATGGGCTTCGAGCGCCCGCCCTACGACGCCGGAGCCTGAGCGCGGCCGGTCGGTCCGTCTCCGTTCGCAGCGAGGAAATCGCTCGCGAGGGCAACAACGCGGGCTTCGTCCTGCCTGTGCGGGAAGTGACCGACGCCATCGAGGATCTCCATGCGTCCGCCATGTGCGGTGATCCTGGCGGGATGTTCGATCGAGCCGTATTCGTCGTCGGCGCCGTGAATGGCGAGGATCGGACAGGCGACCCGCTCGACCGTCCGCGCATTGGTCCAGCCGGCGAATTCATCCGAAAGCCAGTTGCCGGTCCAGCTCTCCAGCACCCAGCGGGCCTTGTCTCCATGGTATTTCGTGAGCCGGGCGAACTGGTCGGGATCGGCGAAACCGG
Organism: Geminicoccaceae bacterium; assembly: GCA_020446285.1. GTDB lineage: Bacteria > Pseudomonadota > Alphaproteobacteria > Geminicoccales > Geminicoccaceae > JAGREO01. The sequence goes on along the minus strand of JAGREZ010000154.1, from coordinate 3,585 downwards.
ATTCCGCCCGGCGGATGCCCGCGCGGGTGCGATCCTCGACGAAGGCCTGCGCGCCGATGGTGATGACGGCCTCGCAGGCTTGCAGGAACCGCGCGGCCGTCTCCAGCGCCATGCCGCCACCGATACTGTGGCCGCAGGCGGCGAAACGCACGATGCCGAAATGGCCGATCACGAGCGGCACGACCTCCATGGCCTCCCGTTCGATCAGATCGGGGCCCATCCTGCCCGGATAGCGGGACGAGCGGCCGAAGCCGAGCCTGTCATAGGCGACGACCGTCCGCCCCGTTGCAGCCGCGAGTTTCGATGGAAAGCCGCGCCACAGTTCGACGCAGCCGAGCGAGTCGTGAAAGAGCAGGACCGGTGCGGGGCGATTGGCGGAGGAGGGACTCCACGCGCTGGCATGGAGGCTTTCTCCGGCAAACGGGATGACGCATTCCTCAAGGACGACAGTCATCGCCGCGCCTGCCGCAGCACCGGTCGCAGGGGAAATCAGCGCAGCGTGGTGGTGAACTTCCAGACGGCCGGAAGGATGGCTGCGGCGAGTGCGATCTTGAAGGCTGCCGCCGGCAGGAAGGGGATCAGTGCGAGGTCGAGCACCGGCTTGTCCCAGCCGATCAGCGTGCCGAGCCAGAGAATGCCGCAGGCGAAGATGACGGCCGTGCC
>JAGREZ010000154.1:0-2838 GCA_020446285.1 Geminicoccaceae bacterium | reverse complement strand
ACAAGGGCTGCCGCGACGACGAAGCCGGCAAGGAAACCGCCTGTCGGGCCGGCCATGTAGGCAAGGCCGATGCCACGCTCCGGTGTACCGGCGAAGACCGGGAGACCCAGCGCCCCCTCGGCGAGATAGAGCAGCACGGTGGCGGCTCCGAGACGCCAGCCGAAGGCCATGCCGATCACCAGCACGGCGAAGGTCTGCATGGTCATGGGCACAGGGTAGAAGGGAATCTGCACCTTCGCCGACACCCAGAGCGCGAGGCTGCCGAGAACGGCAAGCGCCACCGGCCGGAGAATGCCGCCATCGGCGCGCCAGAGGGCATCGACAAGGGTCGGGTGAGAGGTCGTGGCTGTGGTCATGAAAGCGGATCTCCGAAAACACACCCGGCTGCGGAAGGGCAGCGATACGCGGTGCTTGAACCGTTAACCGTTGGCGCAATCCTCGCTCGCATCGGCCGGACTGTCCATCACTTCGCTGCCGATTTTCCGGCACTTGTGGATTCGCCGCCCTTCCTTGCGTGCGGACATTGCGGGTTTGTCCATTTCCCGCTTGCGACAGGGCCGGCAAACATGAAAAAATGCCGGCATGGATATTCTGAACGAGAACAACCCGCTCCGCCTGCCGCAGTTTCGGTGGATGTTCGCGAGCCAGATCTTTTCACTGCTCGGTGTGGGCATCCTCACCGTGGCGTTGTCGCTTGCCGCCCTGCGGATCGGGGGAACCGGTGCTGCCGGCATGATTCTCGGGTGGATCCTGGCGCTGAAGATGGTCGCCTATGTCTTTCTGGCGCCGCTTGCCGAGGTCTGGGTCTCGCGGTTTCCGCCGCGCCTCGCACTCGTCGCACTCGACGGCCTGCGCATGCTTCTGCTGCTGCCGATGATGCTGGTGGACAGTGTCGGCGGACTGGCGGCGCTCGCCTTCGTCTTCTTCGCCGTATCGGCCGCATTCACGCCACTCTATCAGGCGACCATTCCGGCCGTGATCCGCGAGGAGAAGAGCTATGCCCGGGCACTCTCCTTCTCGCGTCTTGCCTATACGCTCGAATCCGTTCTGAGCCCGGTCATCGCCGGCATCATGCTGACGCTCGCGAGCGAGCCCTCGCTGTTCCTGATGGCGGCGCTGGCGCTGGCGCTTTCCGTCGTGGCTCTCGTCGGCGCGCGGCTCGATGTCGATGCGGCATTGTCGAAAAAGGCGCCCTTCCTCGAACGGCTCGCCAGGGGTGTGCTCATCGAGCTGAAGACACCGCGCCTGCGCGGTCTTCTCGCCATGAATCTCGCCCTCTCGCTCGGCCTCGGCTGGGTACTGGTCAATTCCGTCGTCTTCAGCGGGCTCCGTTTCGGTGCGGATCCGACCGCCTTCACCACGCTCATGGCGGGCTATGGCGCCGGTGCGGCATTGTGCGCACCGGGCGTGCCGGCGCTTCTGGAACGTTTCAGCGAGCGGACGGTGATGCTTGCGGGGTGCACGCTCTTCACCCTGGCCACCCCGGCGATCTTCCTGCCGCTCGGGCTTGGCGGGGCGGTGGTTCTCTGGGCGGTGCTCGGCTGGGCCTCGTCGATGGTGCTGACCCCCGGCGGGCTGGTGCTCAACCGCTCGGCGGCGAGGAACGATCGCCCCGCACTCTTCGCCGCACAATTTTCGCTCTCCCATGCCGGCTGGCTCATCGCCTATCCGCTCGCCGGCTGGGCAGGCTCGGCATTCGGCGTCGAAACCTCGCTCGTTCTGCTCGGCGGCGCCACCGGCATCGTCACGATTGCCGCCGCGCGCCTTTGGCCCGCCGAAGATCCGCTGGAGCGCCGCCACAGTCATGCCGACCTGCCGCCGGATCATCCTCACCTGCGCGAGGTCGCTCTCACCGGTCCCGGCGGAACGCACGAGCACATCTTCCATATCGATGACAATCATTCCCGCTGGGCCATGTGAGGCCGGCCGCTCGTCCATGACCCCTGTCGCATGACCCCTGTCGCATGACCCCTGTCGCATGATTCCTGTCGAACGTCTCGCCGAACGCATTGACGCGCGCACGGCGGTCATCGCAATCGTCGGCATGGGCTATGTCGGCCTGCCGCTCATGCTGGCGGCGACCGGTGCGGGTTTTCGCGTGCTGGGTTTCGACATCGACCGGCCCAAGGTCGTCAACCTCAACCGGGGCAGAAGCCCGCTTCGTCATGTGGGTGACGAACCGATCCGCCGGGTGGTCGAGAGCGGCCGCTTCGAGGCGACCGCGGAGCCGGCGAGGCTCGGCGAGGCCGACGCCATCCTTATCTGTGTGCCGACACCCATCGGCCGGCACCGCGAACCCGATCTTTCCTTCGTCGAGGGGACGGCGGAAACCATCCTGCCGCATCTCCGCGCGGGCTGCCTCGTCGTTCTCGAATCGACCACATGGCCCGGAACCACCCGCGAGCTGCTGCGCCCCATTCTCGAACGCGGCGGTCTCGCCAGCGAGGAAACACTGTTCCTCGCCTACAGCCCCGAGCGCGAGGATCCGGGCAATGCCGACTTCAACACCTCGCGCATTCCCAAGGTCGTCGGCGGTGACGGACCGAAGGCACTCGCGATCGCTACCCGCCTCTATGCCGCCATCGTCGAGAAGGTCGTGCCGGTCTCGTCCGCGGCGACCGCCGAGGCCGTCAAGCTGACGGAGAACATCTTCCGCGCGGTCAACATTGCGCTCGTCAACGAACTCAAGCTCGCCTTCGAACCCATGGGCATCGACATCTTCGAGGTGATCGATGCGGCAGGGACCAAGCCTTTCGGTTTCATGCCCTTCTATCCGGGGCCGGGGCTCGGTGGTCACTGCATTCCCATCGATCCGTTCTATCTGACCTGGAAAGCGCG
>JAGREZ010000153.1 GCA_020446285.1 Geminicoccaceae bacterium | reverse complement strand
AGCCGACGGCGATGGCGAGCGAGGAATTCTTGGTGAGATTGAGATATTGCGAGATCAGCGGCGGAATGATGACCCGAAGCGCCTGCGGCAGGATCACGAGCTGCATCGTCCGTCCGGGCCTCAGTCCGAGCGCCGAGGCTGCTTCGGTCTGGCCCTTGCTGACGGCGAGGATGCCGGCGCGCACGCTTTCGGCGATGAACGCACCCGTATAGACGGAAAGAGCCAGCCAGAGGGCGATGAGCGAGTCGCGCCCATAGATGCCGCCCTGGAAGTTGAAGCCCTTGAGTTCGGGATATTCGAGGCTGATCGGCATGCCGGCGATGAAGAACAGCACAAGCGGAATGCCGAGGATGATGCCGGATCTGATCCAGCCGGTCGGCAGGATCTCGCCGGTTTCCTCCTGCCGCCGCCTCGCCCACCGGCCGAACAGGATGGCAATGACGATAGCCGCGACCAGCCCCCAGATGACGATGCCCGAACCCTCGTGGAAAACGGGCGCTGCCGCATAGATCCCGCGATTGGTGAGGACGAGCGCGCCGCCCAGATAGGGCGATGCGGCGGCATTGCCGTCCGCATCGAGGCGGAACTCGCGCGGGCTGGGGAAGAATTCGTTGACGACAGCAGCGGTGATCAGGATCCAGATCAGCACCGGAACGTTGCGGAAGGTCTCGATGTAGACGGTCATCAGCCGGGCGATGAGCCAGTTCTGCGAGAGCCGCAGCACGCCGGCGAAGACACCGAGGACGGTGGCGGTGATGCAGCCGAGAACGGCAACCAGCAGGGTGTTGAGAATACCGACCAGCGCCGCCCGTGCGTTCGACGAGCGCGATGAATAGTCGATCATGTGCTGGTTGATGTCGTAGCCGGATGGCTGCCACAGAAATCCGAAACTGAAATCCTTGCCCAGTGCCGCGAGATTTTTGACCGTATTGTCGACGAGCCATGCAAACACGAGCATGAGCACGAAAAGTGCTATGACCTGAAGCGTGATGCCGCGATAGCGCGTATCCGACAGGAGCATGCCGATACGGAAACCGTCGCCGGCCGGGACTGTTGCTGTTGCCATGACCTGAGGTGCCCTTTCTCAGGAAGGTTGGACTGCCCGCTGCCGGATCGGGGGAGAGCCGCGGGCCCGCCATATGTTCTTGTCTTTGTCTTTCGTATTTCCGGTATTGCCGTCCTGTCGTCCGCAGCATCATGTCGGTCCCGGCCGGACCCGGCGCAAGCAGCTGGCGATGGCGAGTGGAACCGGGAGGCGACATGTGCGTGCGAAACGGGCGCGCCGCCAGAAAAGCGGCGCGCCCGCGCATGGATTACCGGAACGGCGGGGCGTAGAGAATTCCGCCCTTGGTCCAGAGCTGGTTCAGCCCGCGGTCAAGGCCGATGGCCGTGTTGACACCGAGATGGCGTTCGAAAACCTCGCCGTAATTGCCCACGGCGGCAATCGCCTTCACGGCCCAGTCGTTCGGCAGGCCGAGCATGGCGCCATATTCGCCCTCGGTACCGAGCATGCGGTTGATCTCGGGATTGTCACCGGCGGCCGCGGCCAGTTCCCCGACATTGGCCTGGGTCACACCGAGCTCTTCGGCGATGACCAGGACATTGAGGGTCCAGCGGGCGAGATCACCCCAGTCGGGATCGCCGTGGCGGACGAGCGGGCCGAGCGGCTCCTTGGAGATGATCTCCGGCAGGATGATNNTGATCGGCCGGCACCTCATAGGTGGCGCGGTTGGCGGCGAGACCCGAGGCGTCGGTGGTGTAGACGTCGCAGGCATTGGCCAGATATTTCTGCTGCGCCTCGGCGTTGGTCTCGATCGGGACCGGCTCGTAGGTCATGTTGTTGGCGCGGAAGAAGTCCGCAAGGTTGAGTTCGGTCGTCGTGCCGGTCTGGATGCAGACGGTGGCGCCGTCGAGTTCGAGGGCACTCGTCACGCCAAGCGACTTCGGCACCATGAAACCCTGGCCGTCATAATAGTTGACGCCGATGAACTCGAACTTGAGATCGACATCGCGGCTGAAGGTCCAGGTCGTGTTGCGCGCGAGGATATCGACCTCGCCCGAAGCGAGCGTGGTGAAGCGGGTCTTGGCGGTGGTGGGCGTAAACTTGACCGCATTCGCATCGCCGAAGATACCGGCCGCCATCGCGCGGCAGAAATCGACATCGAAGCCCGCCCAGTCGCCATCGGCGGTCGTGTAGGAGAAGCCGGCAAGGCCGGTGGAAACGGCGCACTGAAGGAAGCCCTTGGCCTTCACCGCATCGAGGGTCTCGCCTGCCCTGGTGTCGGTGCCCACGCCAGCCACGAGAACAGCGGCGCCCGCGAGGGCGAGGAATTTCGAGTGCATGGGGGAACCTCCATATTTATTGCACACGATAGATACAATTCTGCCCGGGCGGAGTACCCGCCGCAGGTTGACCACGATTCATTGCACGCCCGAAACGATCTGCCAATGCCTAGATGAACAGCCGCGCACCCGATCCCCTTAAGAGAACAGATTCCGGGAACTTCCGAAACTGCGGACTGCATTCGCATGCTGGCGGGTTCTTCGCGGGCGTGGTAACGCCGCGTCTGTCTTTGTCGAGAATTGTCCGCTGGAGCCACGGGATGAGGGAAAGAACGAAACTGGTCACGCTCGGTCGCGATCCCGAACGCTACCAGGGACTGGTGAGTACGCCGATATGCCGCACATCGACCGTCATATTCCCGACGCTCGCCGCACAGAGAAATGCCAGGGCGCATGACGATCTGACCTATGGCACCCATGGTACGCAGACGAAATTCGCCTTCGAGGAGGCCATCGCCGAACTGGAAAACGGCTATCGTTCCATCGCCGTCTCGAGCGGGCTCGCGGCCATCACCCTGCCACTCGCGGGCCTCCTTTCGGCCGGCGATCATGTCCTCGTGACCGACAGCGCCTATTTCCCGACCCGCCGTTTCTGCGATGCCGAACTGTCCCGCTACGGCGTCGAGACGACCTATTACGATCCCGCCATCGGCGCCGGCATCGAGGAACTGGTTCGCGACAATACCCGTCTCATCCTGCTGGAGGCGCCCGGCAGCCTCACCTTCGAGATGCAGGACATCCCCGCCATGGCCGATGTCGCGCGGCGGCGCGGCGTCATCACGCTGATGGACAATACCTGGGCCACACCGCTCTACTTCAAGCCGCTCGACCACGGCGTCGATATATCCATCCATGCGGTGACCAAATATATCGGCGGTCACAGCGACATTCTCATGGGTGTGATCACCACCACGAAGGAACTGCATGACCGCATCCGCGAGCGGATCTCGCATTTCGGCGACACCGTCTCGCCCGAGGATCTCTTTCTCGCGATGCGCGGCATGCGCTCGATGGCCGCACGTCTCGACCGCCAGCAGCAGAGCGCACTCGAAGTGGCTGGCTGGCTGGCCGGGCAGCCGGCGGTGGACCGCGTGCTTTACCCGCCCCTGCCCTCCGATCCCGGCCATGCGCTGTGGAAACGGGACATGAGCGGCGGGTCAAGCCTGTTCGGCGTCGTTCTCGGGGAAGGCAGCCAGACCGCCGTCGAGGCCATGGTCGACAATCTCGAACTCTTCGGCATCGGCGCCAGCTGGGGCGGCTTCGAAAGCCTCGTCACCGCACCCGATCCGGGACGTTTCCGCACCGCGACGCCATGGCACGGCCCCGGCCCGCTCCTGCGCCTGCATGTCGGACTGGAAGACAGCGCCGACCTGATCGACGATCTCGCCGCCGGACTCGAACGCTACAGCCGGACGGACTGATGCTTTCGGGCATCCTCGAGACCGTTCTCTATGTCGACGATCTCGATGAGGCCGAGTCATTCTACGGCAATGTGCTCGGCCTCACCCGCGACAGTCGCAAGGACGGACTGTTCGTCTTCTTCAGGCTCGGCGAACAGATGCTGCTGATCTTCCAGCGCGATGCCGCGAAAACCGCGCGGAGCGTGCCGGCGCATGGTACCGATGGTGCCGGCCATGTCTGTTTCAGCGTCGCCGAGAGCGAGCTTGCGATCTGGGAAGAGCGCCTGCGTTCGAAAGGCGTGGCCATCGAGCAGCACCAGGAATGGCCGCGCGGCGGACGGTCCTTCTACTTCCGCGATCCCGCCGGCAACAGCCTCGAAATCGCCACTCCACGCATCTGGGGCTTTCCCGACTGTGGGGACAGGCACTGATTCGGCAACGATACCCCTGCCCGCCCGTTTATCCACCGTCCGTCGGCGTCTGGGGATAATTGTTGATGCGCGAATCAGCCGGCTAAGCCAGTATCAACCGCCAATCAATCCACTGTTCCGGCGTCATTTTTCGCCTCGCGTCGCATCCGCGGCAGAAACGAAAAAGCGCCGGCTGAACGAACAACCGGCGCCTTTTCGTGGAATGCTACTGTCTGCTGGCTCTGCAGCTCGTGAAAATTATTCGGGTGACCAGGCCTCATAGTCGCCGGTTGCCGGAGCGCGACGGCCGCCGTGACGGACATGTCCGAGCGGCACATGCGCTGCATCCGTACCCGACAGGTTGGGCGAATGCGGCTTCTCCCAGTCCTTGACGAGAAGCGGCACGTCGCTCGGCGGCTTCTCGCGGTTCTTGTGCAGCCAGGCATTCCAGCCGGCTGGCACGGAGCTCGCTTCGAGCTCGCCCTCGCCGGGATAAACGACCCAGCGCCGCTCCTGACGCCAGTCGGCCACCTCGCCGCGCTCGCGGTAATAGACATTGCCATATTCATCCTCACCCACGCGCACACCCTTGCGGGTCGTGAGCAGGTGGGTGCCGAGACGATTGAACGAAAGCCATTTCAGCAAGGCCGGGAACTCCTCGACGACGACATCGGCGCGGCAACACCCCTTTTGGGGAACGTCCGCATGACACGCCCGGATTTATAGCCAATCAGAACCCCAACCGTCCAGCCTTCGACACCACGGCCTGGCACATGATCGATCCGGGTCATGCAGCACACGATTTACCCTTCGAGCGCTTCGAGATTCCGGTACAGATCAAGGGCCTCGGGATTGGCGAGGGCTTCGGTGTTCTTGATGGTGCGGCCGTGGATGACGTCGCGAACGGCGATCTCGCTGATCTTGCCCGAGCGGGTGCGCGGAATGTCCTCGACCGCGATGATCTTCGCCGGAACATGGCGCGGCGTACAGTTCTCGCGGATGCGGGTGCGGATCGCCTTTTCCAGATTTCCGTCGAGTGCTGCACCGGCGGCGAGGCGCACGAACAGGACGACACGGACATCGCCCTGCCAGTCCTGACCGACGCAGATCGCCTCGATCACCTCCGCTATCTGCTCGACCTGGCGGTAGATCTCGGCGGTACCGATGCGGACACCGCCCGGATTGAGAACGGCATCCGAGCGTCCATGAATGATGACGCCGCCGCTCTCGGTGAGTTCGGCGAAATCGCCATGACACCAGATATTGTCGAAGCGTTCGAAATAGGCGGCATGATAACGCGCGCCATCCGGATCGTTCCAGAATTTCACGGGCATGCAGGGAAACGGGCGGGTGCAGACGAGCTCGCCCTTTTCACCGGTGACCGGCCGGCCTTCGTCGTTCCAGATCTGCACGTCCATGCCGAGCCCGCGCATCTGGATCTCGCCACGCCGCACCGGGCCGGCCGGATTGCCCAGGACGAAGCATGAGACGATATCGGTTCCGCCCGAGATCGAGGCAAGCTGGACATCCTTCTTCACCGCCTCGTAAACATAGTCGAAGCTTTCCGGCACGAGCGGCGATCCGGTCGACAGGATCGAGCGAAGCGGCCGCAGGTCATGGGTCCGGGCCGGCTGCAGTCCGGCCTTCTTGCAGGCATCGATATATTTTGCCGATGTGCCGAAAACGGTCACCTTCTCGCGTTCGGCGATCGTCCAGAGCACATCGGGTTGCGGATGGAAGGGTGATCCGTCGAACAGCACGAGCGTTTCCCCGACCGCCAGTCCACCCACGAGCCAGTTCCACATCATCCAGCCGCAGGTGGTGAAATAGAAGACCCGGTCGCCGTCCCGGGCGTTGCAGTGCAGCCTGTGCTCCTTGATGTGCTGCAGCAACGTGCCGCCGGCGCCGTGGACGATGGCCTTGGGCTTTCCGGTCGTGCCGCTCGAATAGAGGATATAGAGCGGATGATCGAAGGGAAGCTGTGCGAATTCGAGCGGCGGCGGATCCTTGCGCTTGTAGCGGTCATAGAGCACGGCTCCGCCGATACCCTCCGCCCCGGCGCTCTCGTCGAGGAAGGGGACGACGATCGTGCGCACGAGCGACGGCAATTCTGCCGCCACATCGGCGACCTTGGGGCGAATGTCGATCTTCTTGCCGGCATAGCGGTATCCATCGACGGTGATGAGCGCTTTCGGCTCGATCTGGCCGAAGCGGTCGAGCACGCCGCTCCTGCCGAAATCCGGCGATGCCGAGGACCAGATGGCACCGAGCGAGGCGGTTGCCAGCATGCCGATGATCGCTTCGGGCATGTTCGGCAGAAAACCCGCGACACGATCGCCGACGCCGACGCCATCGGCGCGGAGGGCGGCGGCAAGGGCACGCACCTCACCCTTGAGGCGCTGCCAGCTGATCTCGCGACGGCATCCGTCCTCGGCATAGGCAATGATCGCGGGCGTGCCGTCGCAGCGGCGAAGAAGATTCTCCGCGAAATTCAGATATGCACCCCTGAACCAGACCGCTCCGGGCATTCTGTCGGCGTTGGAAAGGATACTCGTCGCCTTCACGGAGGAGCGGACGTCACCGAGATCCCAGATGCCCTGCCAGAAAGCCGCGGGCTCGTCGATCGACCATTGCCGCAAACGCTCGACGGAATCTTCGCCGGTAAACCCGTGCGCTTGTGCCATGCGCATGATGGCGGTCTCGTCGCGTTCGCTTGCTTGCGGTTGCCAGAGTACAGTCTGCATGTCGGCGCCCGTCCATTTTTCCGGATCCTGTCCGACCGGTCATGCCGGTCTCTTTTCCCGCACTTCTAGCACCACCAGCCACACCGTGCGATGTCCATGAATACAAAAAAGGATTTGTAACCTGCTTTCAACCGGGTGCTTTCCAGACCGGAACCCGCTTCTGCCTTTTCCAGCAGAACGGGTGCGCGGAAACCACTCCTTCAATTTCGCTGCATTCACCCGGGACGGCAGTCGTCAATCGTTCAACGCGCTGCTATGGGAAACGCGGAATGATGATGTGGGACAGGTTTGAATGACAGCGCCGATTGCGACCCTTCCGGATGCCTTTTCGGCGCTGGAGCAGATCGGGAATGCCGCGCGCCGGGGCGGAATTGCACTCTTTCTCGATTTCGACGGAACGCTCGCGCCGATCGTCAACCGTCCGGAGGATGCAGCACTGGCCGAGGGGCTGTTCGGGATTCTGAGCGGGCTTGGCGAACACATGCCGCTTGCCGTCGTTAGCGGGCGCGACCTCGATGATGTGAAGGGACGGGTCGGCATTGACGGCTTGTTCTATGCCGGCAGTCATGGCTTCACGATCGAGGGGCCGGACGGTTTCAGCGAACGCTACGGCGATGCCTACATGGCCGATCTCGATCGTATCGAGGAAAAGGTTTCGGCGATTGCGGCGGAATTCGGGAATGTCTGCGCCGAGCGCAAGTCGCACGCACTCGCCATTCACTTTCGCGAGGCACCGGCTGACACCGAAGACAGGCTTGCCGGAAGGCTTGCACCGCTGTTTTCGAACGAACAGCGGCTGAAGCTGCACGGTGGCAAGAAGATCTTCGAGATCCGCCCGGATTTCGAGTGGCACAAGGGTTGTGCCGTGCGGCGCATGCTCGAGGTCCTTTCCGGAAGTCGGACGGAATTGATACCCGTATTCATCGGCGACGATCTGACCGACGAACAGGCGTTCGAGGAGATCAGCGATGACGGCATCTGCATCGTCGTCGGCAGCGATCAGAGGGAAACGCATGCGGGCTACAGACTCGACGATGTTCCCGCCGTCCGTGACTTCCTTTCCCGCATTCTGGAACGGACATCGGCGCCCTGAGCGGGTCCGCGCGGCCGCTGTCGGCTGGCGAAAAAAAGCCCGGGGCCGAAACCCCGGGCTTCAGGAGGAGATAACAAGGAAAGACCGTCCCGCTGCCCGACGGGACGTATGCGACCGCGTCAGCTACAACCTGTGGTCGAGCCGCACGTGTCACATTTCAGGCAGGTGCCATTCCGCACCAGCGTGAAGTTGCCGCATGAGGAACAGCTGTCGCCGACATAGCCCTGCATCCGGGCGATTTCGGCCTGCTGCTTGCGGCTGTCTCCGGAAGAGGCGGAAACATCGCCGACGGCGGCAGAGCCGACCGTCGAACCGCCCCGTGTGATCGGTTCGTGATCCGTCTGCGCGTCGCGGCCATGGCCGTTGCCGCCGGAAAGCAGACGGAGATTGCCGCGAACGAAACCGGTGGAGGCGATCTGTGCCACGGCCTCCTCGGTGACCTCACCCTCGCGATAGCCGGTGCCGATCGCATCGTGACGAAGCTGATCGGGATCGACATTGGCGAGATCGGTGCGGCCGAGATAGGAAATGGCCAGTTCGCGGAACATGTAGTCGATCACCGATGTCGCCATCTTGATCGAATCATTGCCCTGGACGATGCCGGACGGCTCGAAACGGACATAGGAAAATGCCTCGACGAACTTCTCGAGCGGCACGCCATATTGCAGGCCGGTGGAGATCGCGATGGCGAAGCTGTTCATCAGCGAGCGGAAGGCGGCCCCTTCCTTGTGCATGTCGACGAAGATCTCGCCGAGCGTACCGTCCTCGTATTCGCCAGTGCGCAGATAGACCTTGTGACCGCCGACGACGGCCTTCTGCGTGTAGCCCTTGCGTCGCTGCGGAAGCACGCGGCGCTCACTGACGAAGCGTTCGACCACCTTTTCGGTGACCTGGATGATACGCTCGACCTGCGGTGTTTCTTCCGGCTCGTCTTCGAGATCGGCCGTATCGAGCATCATCGAGGAGAGCGGCTGCGAAAGCTTGGAGCCGTCGCGGTAAAGGGCAAGGGCCTTGAGACCCAGACGCCAGCCTTCGAGATAGGCGACATCGCAATCGGCGACCGTCGCCGAGCCCGGCATGTTGATGGTCTTGGAGATGGCACCGGAGATGAAGGGCTGGGCGGCGGCCATCATGTGGATGTGACTCATCGCCGAGAGATAGCGCTTGCCCTTGCGACCGCAGGGACTGGCGCAATCGAACACCGGCAGGTGCTCATCCTTCAGATGCGGCGCACCCTCGACCGTCATGGTGCCGCAGCAATAGGCATTGGCCTCCTCGATCTGCTGACGGCTGAAGCCGAGTGCTGCGAGCATGTCGAAGGCCGCATCGCCGATCTGTTCGTCACTGAAGCCGAGCGCGCGGCAGGCATCGTCGCCGAGCGTGAAGCGGTTGAAGACGAACTTGATGTCGAACGCCGTCGGCAATCTGGTTTCGAGATCACGCAACACGTCTTTGGTGAAGCCCTTGGCTTCGAGTGCCTGGTGATTGATGTGCGGAGCACCTTCGAGCGTGCCGCGACCAACAGCGTAACGGGTGATGTCCTCGATCTGCGCCTCGTTGTAACCGAGCGTGCGCAATGCCTGCGGAACCATGCGATTGATGATCTTGAAGAAGCCGCCGCCGGCGAGTTTCTTGAATTTCACCAGCGCAAAATCGGGCTCGATGCCGGTCGTGTCGCAATCCATCACGAGACCGATGGTGCCCGTAGGTGCGATCACCGAGACCTGGGCATTGCGGATTCCGTTCCTGCCGGCAAGTTCGACGGCCTCATTCCAGGCCTTGCGCGCCGCATCGACCAGCGGTGCCTCGGGAACATTCGCCGCATCGAGGGGGACGGGCAGGATCGACAGGGCCTCGTAGCCCTCATGTTCGCTCAATGCCGCACGGCGGTGATTGCGCAGGACGCGAAGGACGCTGTCGGCATTGGCCTCGTAGCCCGGGAACGAACCGAGCTCTCCGGCCATTTCCGCCGAGACCTTGTAGGCGACACCGGTCATCAGGGCGGTGATGGCACCGCAACAGGCGCGGCCGGCATCGCTGTCATAGGGAATGCCGGAGGCCATGAGCAGGCCGCCGATATTGGCATAACCCAGACCGAGCGTGCGGAACCTGTAGGACAGTTCGGCGATCTTCTCGCTGGGAAACTGCGCCATCAGTACCGAGATTTCGAGGACGATGGTCCACAGGCGGGTGGCGTGCTCGAAGCTGGCGATGTCGAACCGGCCATCACCGTCGCGGAACTGCATCAGGTTCAACGACGCCAGATTGCAGGCCGTGTCGTCGAGAAACATGTATTCCGAGCAGGGGTTGGACGCATTGATGCGGCCGTCGGCGGGGCAGGTATGCCACTCGTTGATCGTGGTGTCGTACTGGATGCCGGGATCGGCGCTCGCCCAGGCGGCAAAGCAGATCTGGTCCCAGAGTTCGCGGGCACGGACCGTTCTCACCGTCTTGCCGGAAATGCGGCTGGTGAGTTCCCACGGCTGATCCTTGCGCACCGCCTCAAGGAAGCGCTCGCTGACACGCACCGTATTGTTGGAGTTCTGCCCCGAGACGGTGAGGTAGGCGTCGCTGTCCCAGTCGGCGTTGAATTCCGGGATCTCGATCGATGTGTGGCCCTGCCGGGCGAGCAGGATGGCCTGCTGGACCGAGCCCTCGGGCAGCATCGCTCGACGCGCGTCGCGCACGGCGCGGGCAAGCGCTACGTTCGACTTCGGATCGAAGCGGTTATCGCTTTCACCCTCGCGACAGGCGGCCATGATGGCATTGGCATGGCGCTTGAGCAGCTTCGAGCCGGCGACCAGTGCCGCGACCTTCTGCTCTTCCATGACCTTCCAGGAGATGAACGGCTCGATGTCGGGATGATCGACGTCGCAGATCACCATCTTCGCGGCACGGCGGGTGGTGCCGCCGGACTTGATCGCACCGGCCGCCCGGTCGCCGATCTTGAGGAAGCTCAT
>JAGREZ010000152.1 GCA_020446285.1 Geminicoccaceae bacterium | reverse complement strand
ACTTGCCGGCAAGGCTGCCGCCGTAATGCTGGCGCCCGGCCTCGACGAAGGTTTCATATGTCCCCTGAACGATGCCCTGACTGCCGATATAGATCCACGAGCCCGCCGTCATCTGTCCGTACATGGCGAGCCCCTTGCGGTCGAGCTCGTTGAAATGCTGCCAGGTGGCCCAGTGCGGCACGAGATTCGAGTTGGCGATGAGAACGCGCGGGGCGTCCTCATGCGTGCGGAACACACCGACAGGCTTGCCGGACTGGACGAGCAGGGTCTCGTCATCGTCGAGCGTCTTCAGCGTGGCAACGATGGAATCGAAATCCTTCCAGGTCCGCGCCGCCCTTCCGATACCGCCATAGACCACAAGCTCGTGCGGGTTCTCCGCAACGTCCGGATGGAGATTGTTCATGAGCATGCGCATTGGCGCCTCGGTGAGCCAGCTCCTTGCGGTAATCCCGCTGCCGGTGGGCGGACGGATGTCGCGGCTGTTTCTTCGATCGAATGACATGGATCTTCCTTCCCTCTCAGCCGGACGGATGGCGGGCCACGGCCGCTTCCGGTTCCAGCCGCAACGCCGACTCGATATCGCATGTCAGGAGGCCGTCGCGCACGAGGGCCGCGGCTGCCTCGATATCGGGTGCGAGCAGCCGGTCGCCCTCGAGCGACGGAACATGCTGACGCAACCGTTCGAGAACCACCTGAAGACCGGCACTCGTCTTCAGTGGCGCGCGAAATTCCACGCCCTGCGCCGCACACATGAATTCGACACCCAAAATGGCATTGAGATTGGCATTCATCCGTCGCAGCCGCAGCGCGCCATGCGCCGACATGCTCACATGATCTTCCTGATTGGCCGAGGTCGGCGTCGAGTCGGTCGAGCAGGGATGCGCCAGATGCTTGTTCTCGCTCATCAGTGCCGCCGTCGTGACCTCGGCGATCATCAGCCCGGAATTGAGTCCCGGATCGGGTGTGAGAAAGGGCGGCAGATCGAATGAGAGCGTCGGATCGACCATGAGTGCCACACGTCGTTGTGCGATCGCACCGATCTCGGAGAGTGCCAGCGCGATCATGTCGGCGGCGAAGGCGACGGGCTCCCCATGGAAATTGCCGCCGGAAACGATCCGCCCTTCCCCGACCAGAACGAGCGGATTGTCGGTGACCGCATTGGCCTCGATCGCGAGTGTCCGCCCCGCGCTGCGCATCAGGTCGATGGCCGCGCCCGTGACCTGTGGCTGGCAGCGGATGCAGTAGGGATCCTGCACCCGGCTGTCCCCATCACGATGGCTTTCCCGGATCTCGCTGCCCTGCATGAGCGCACGCATGATCCGCGCCACTTCGATCTGCCCGGGATGGCCGCGCAATTCGTGGATCGCATCCACGAGCGGAGCGGTCGAACCCATGATGGCATCCGTGGAAAGTGAAGCCGAAACGATGGCCGCCCGCGCATTGCACCACCCCTCGAACAGGCCGGCGAGCGCGCAGGCGGTGGAAAACTGCGTGCCGTTGATGAGTGCCAGACCTTCCTTGGGGCCCAGCGTGATCGGAACCAGTCCGGCGCGGCTCATGGCTTCCGCACCCGCCATGCGCTGGCCGTTGAAGAGCGCTTCACCCTCGCCGATCATCACAGCCGTCATGTGAGCGAGCGGTGCAAGATCGCCCGACGCACCGACGGAGCCCTGACGCGGGATCACGGGCAGGACACCGCGCGCCAGCATCGCTTCGATCAGTGCCACCGTCTCCATGCGCACGCCGGACGCCCCCCGCCCGAGCGAAAGCAGCTTGAGCGTCATCATCAACCGTACGGTCGACGAATCGAGCGGTTCGCCGACACCGCAGCAATGGGAGAGGATCAGATTGCGCTGGAGAAGGGCGGTGTCATCCGCGGCGATCTTGACGCTGGCGAGCTTGCCGAAGCCGGTGTTCACACCGTAGACGGCTTCCTCACCGCGCGCGGCAGCCGCGACGAGCGCCGCTGCCGCCTCGATCGCCGGCCGTGCGCGATCGTCCAGCCGGGCCGCCAGCCCCGAGCGCCAGATCCGTTCGAGTTCCTCGAGCCGCACCGCGCCCGGCTCGAGCAGCACCGCGCCCGGAATGAGTGTGGCGCTCATCGGCGCAGCTCCAGCCGGCCCTCGAACATGCGGGCGAACAGCGGATTGAAACCGATGCGGTAGGAAAGCTCGGCCGGATGCCCGACATCGAAGATTGCCAGATCCGCCATCATTCCGGCCTGAATACGGCCCCGATCGGCGATACCGAGTGCCCGCGCGGCATGATG
>JAGREZ010000016.1 GCA_020446285.1 Geminicoccaceae bacterium | reverse complement strand
GAACGGCATGTGAGCGCCGGCGCCTATGTGCGCGTCGGCGATCCGGTGGTGGTGATGGTGGATTCCGATTCCATCGAGATCGAGGCGGATGTGCCGGCCGAACGGCTGCGCGGCAGCAAGGCCGGCGAAACGCTGCGGCTGACGATCGGCGATGCCGCCTATGACGCCAGGCTCCGCGCCATCGTCCCGGTGGAAAATCCCATGACCCGCACCCGCGCCGTGCGCTTCGAGCCGCTGGTCGGCATCGACGAGGCCGTGAGTGCCATCGGCCAGAGTGTGACCGTCGACCTTCCCGTCGGCGCGTCGCGGGACGTGCTCACCGTCCACAAGGACGCCGTGACCCCGGTTCAGGGCGCGCGCATCGTCTTTGTCGTCGACAAGGAGAATATCGTCCAGCCACGACCGGTCATGCTCGGCAGCGCGCTCGGCAACCGTTTCGAGGTGCTCGACGGCCTGCAGCCCGGCGATCTCGTGGTCATCAAGGGCAATGAAAGGCTGCAACCGGGGCAGGCGGTCATCTTCGAACCGCCGGCAGATACGGCGGACGGAACGCCGGATTCCGGGGGGCTGGAACCGGCCGAAGAGGGAAATCCCGAAGCCGGCGATACCGGCTCCGACAGCGGCACGAGGTCCTGAGCGATGGATATCATCCGCGCCGCGATCGATCGGCCGATTGCCGTGATCGCCGCCGTGCTGATGGCGGTGATGTTCGGCTATGTGTCCCTGCAGACCATTCCCATCCAGCTCGCACCGGATGTCGAGAACCCGGTCATCAGCATCACCACCAACTGGCCCGGTGCCGCACCCGCGGAGGTCGAGCGCGAGATCGTCAACCGTCAGGAGGAAGTGTTCAAGGGCCTCGAGGGGCTCGAACGGATGACCTCCAGTTCGAAGGATGACGAGGGCCAGATCACGCTCGAATTCTCCATCGACACCAACATGGACAAGGCGCTGCTGCTGGTGGCCAACAGGCTCGACCGCGTCGGTGACTATCCCGACGAGGCGAGCGAACCGACACTCTCGACCTCGGGCGATGACGACAATGCGATCGCATGGTTCGTGATCCGGCGGACCGCCGGCAATGACGCCCCCGTTCACCAGTTCGGCGATGTCGCCGAGGATCTCGTCCAGGACCGCCTGCAACGTGTGGCCGGCGTCGCACGGGTCGACATCTTCGGTGGCAGTGAGCGCGAGATGCGGGTCGTGGTGCAGCCGCAGCGGCTCGCCCGCTATCACCTTACCGTTCCCGATGTCCTGAACGCCCTGCGCACCAGTGGCGTGTCCATGAGCGCCGGCGATGTCGACGAGGGCAAGCGGCGCTATGTCGTCCGCACCGAGGGCGACTTCACCCGACCGGGCGATATCGAGACGGTCGTGCTCAGGACCATGGAGGACGACACGACCGGCCGCCTCGCACGGGTGACCATCGGCGATGTCGCCACCGTTGCCTTCGCCTACAAGGAACCGAGGGCGCGGATTCGCGTGCTCGGCGAAAGCGCACTCGTCGCGCGGGCCGTCCGCGAAACGGGCGCCAATGTGATCGAGACCATGCGCGGGGTGCGCGCGGCGGTGGACGAGCTCAACGGTTCCATCCTGCCGCCGGAGGGGCTGACGCTCACGCAGGTCTATGACGAGACGATCTATATCGACAGTGCCATCAGCCTCGTCACCTCGAACATCTATATCGGCGGCTCGCTCGCGGCGTTCATGCTGATGCTGTTCCTGCGCT
>JAGREZ010000015.1 GCA_020446285.1 Geminicoccaceae bacterium | reverse complement strand
CGCGAAGCTCGATCAAGCCCGGTTCGCGCAGGTGACGGGCGAAAAGTCCGGATTGCCGGCGCTGGAGCCGGACGACATCGTCGGCGACCAGCACGCCGCCTTCCCCGATGATCCGCAGGACGAGATCCGATTTGCCGCTTGCGGGCGGCCCCTGGACAAGAATGCCGGCCCCTCGCCAGGAGACACACCCCACACCCGACACCGCAAACCCGTCGACTTCGTGCGTGGGAGGCGGGTCGACGGTCACGGGGCCCGAACGTCAGGCGGCGTTGGAAGCCGGTGTCGGCACGAGCAGCGAATAGACAGCGCTGCTCGACGTCGCGGCGCGCAGATCCCTGCACAGCTCCTCGTCGCGGAAAACGCGGGCGACGCGGGCGAGCGCCTTGAGATGTTCGGCACCCGAATCCGAAGGTGCCAGAAGGCAGAAGACCATGTCGACCGCCCGATCGTCGAGCGCTTCGAAATCCACTTCGCCGTCGAGACTGATGAAAAAGCCGCACACCTCCTCGAGTTCGTCGAGCTTGGCATGGGGAATGGCGAGACCCTCGCCAATGCCCGTGGTTCCGAGTTTCTCCCGATCGAGCAGCGCCTTGAGGACGCTGTCCCTGTCGACACCGAGCTTCGAGGCGAATTCACCGGCGAGTGTCTGCAACAACTGGCGCTTGCTCTTCGCTTCGAGACCGACGAGCACGCGGTCGGGCGTCAACAGCCCGGATAGGTCAGCCATCGTCCTTGTCTTTCCTATTCGCTTCGTGCCTTGCACGCCCCCGGCCGAACCGACCACAGCCCGCTTGCGAGCCACGACATCGATCCTTCCTCCCCCTGGACGGTCCACCGATGATTCCGCACGGGATCCGTGTACAGTCCCGAATTCATGAACATCGGCAAACGAACCGGGCGTTTACGCCCGCTCTCGGGGCCATGTCAAGCAACACGGGCCCGACGCCATGATCAGCTTCAGTTGAACCATCAAGCATTCAGCCTCCCTATCCGGCGAGAGCGCGTGCACGACGCCGATGTACCGAGGAAGGAATTCCAAGTGCTTCCCGATACTTGGCTACCGTTCTTCGTGCGATCGCCACGCCATCCGCCCTGAGCAGATCGACAATCTGGTCATCTGACAGGATGCTGTCGCTTTTTTCCTTTCGAACCAGTTGTTTGATCCTTTCGCGAATTGCTTCCGCACTGTGATCGGATCCACCGTCAGTCGAATGTATCGCAGTCGAGAAAAAATATTTGAGACTGAAAGTGCCGTATGGCGTCTGCACGTACTTCTCGGTCGTGGCCCGACTCACCGTGCTCTCATGCAGGCCGGTCTTTTCCGCGACTTCACGCAACACCAGAGGACGCAGGCTCGACGGTCCGTTCTCGAGAAAATCCTGCTGACAGGTGAAGATACACCTGCCGACCTTGAGAATGGTGCGCGAGCGCTGTTCAAGCGCCCGCACCAGCCAGTTGGCGGACTGCATCTTCTCGTTGACGAACGCCTTCGCCTCGCCGTCGAGTCCGCTTTCACCGATGGTCGCGACATAATCGCCATCGACGGCGATGCGCGGCTGCGCGGCGGCGTTGAGTTCGATCCGCCAGCGCCCGTCGGAATCCCGACGAAGGACGAGGTCCGGAATGATCGCATCCGGATCCTGTGACCCGAACGACAGGCCCGGCCGCGGATCGAGCGCCTTGATTTCGGCGACCATCTCCTCGAGGTCTTCGCGATCCACGCCGCAGGCGCGTTCCAGCGCACCCCAGTCGGCCTGGGCCAGCACCGGCAGGCGGGCGAGCAGTTTTTCCATGGCCGGATCGAGGCGGTCGCGGTCGCGCAGCTGCAATGCAAGGCATTCGCCCAGGTCACGCGCGGCCATCCCGCCCGGGTCGCATTGCTGCAGGACTCTGCGCGCGCGCGCTACCGTTTCCCCGTCCGAGCCGAGCGCCCCGGCGAGTTCGGCATCCGACTCGCGCAGATATCCGTCATCCTCGAGCCAGTCGACGAGCTGTCGGGCGATTTCGAGAACGCCGGCTTCGGCCCGCACGGCGCCTAGCTGTCCGCGGATATGCGAGCGCATGTCGGGCCGCTGCGTCAGCCGTTCCATCGGATCGGCCGCCTCGTCGAATGCGGTCGAGCCGTTGCGGCTCATGCTCAGCCTGTGATCGGCCGCCGACGTCTGGGGTGGAGGATCCCATTCCCCGGGTTCGCGGGACTCGCCCGATCGCGGAACGAGCGACGGCTCCCCGTCGAGCCCGGTCTCGCGTTCGCGTTTCGTCCGCTCGGGAACGGCAGTCGCGGCACCGCCGGTGTCGACCGTCGCGAGAAACGGGTTTTCCAGCAGCTCGCGCTGGATCTCGCCCGACAGTTCCTGGGTCGAGAGCTGAAGCAGACGGATGGCCTGCTGCAATTGCGGCGTCAGGACGAGACTTTGGGTCTGCTTGACGTCAAGGCGGAGCGAAAGGGCCATGATCCCGCCTCGCGCCTATCTGTTGAACGATTCGCCGAGATAGACCCGGCGAACGACGGGATCGGCGACGATCGCCTCGGGCGGCCCCTCACTGACCACGAGCCCGTCATGGAGGATATAGGCGCGATCGATCGCATCGAGCGTATCGCGGACATTGTGATCGGTGATCAGCACACCGAGTCCCCTGTCCTTCAGATGCCCGACCATGTGGCGAATCTCGGCGACATTGATCGGGTCGATGCCGGCAAGCGGCTCGTCGAGAAGGATGTAGCGAGGGTTGGCGGCGAGCGCGCGGGCGATCTCGACCCGGCGCCGCTCGCCGCCCGAAAGCGTGGTGGCCATGGCGTGCCGAAGGCCGGTGAGACCGAACTCGTCCAGCAACGCGGCGAGCCGTTCTGTTCGCACCCTGTGGTCACGCTCGGCCACCTCGAGAACGGCCATGATGTTGTCGGCGACGGAAAGTCCCCTGAAGATCGAGGCTTCCTGCGGCAGATAGCCGATACCGAGGCGTGCACGCCGGTGCATGGCCAGTCCGGTCACATCCTCACCATCGACCAGCACCCGTCCGGCATCGGGCGCGATCAGCCCGGAAATCATGTAGAACGACGTCGTCTTGCCGGCACCGTTGGGGCCGAGCAGACCCACCGCCTCGCCCCGGCGGACGGAGAAATTCACGTCGCGCAGGACGACACGGCCGGCAAACGCCTTGCGCAGGCCACGCGCCTCGACGGCCCCCGCCGGTTCCGCCGCCAGCGCCATGGCATCCGTCGTTTCGACTTCGCCGCGCAAGGTCAATTGCCCGCCCCGGCCGGAAGGAACAGCGCCTTCACCCGTCCCCGCCCGGATGCCGGGTCGGCCTTCATCGTGGCAACGCTGGTATCGAGATCGATGGAAAGCACATCGCCCTTGATGACATTGTCGTCGCGGGTGAGCGTGACATCACCGAAAAGCTCCAGCGTTCCGGCAACGACATCATAGACGCCGCGTTCGCCCTTCGCCGTCTCCCGTTCGGACGCCATCACCACGCCGCCATCCACCTCGATCCGGCGAATGGGCTGATCGGAGGCATTATCGCCATCGAGCGCGTAAATGACGAGAAGCTTCGCGGAACGAAGCGTCATGTCGCCCTGCACGACGATCACGTTTCCGGAAAAGGTCGCGGTCTCGCTGTTCTGTTCGACCGTCAGCTGGTCGGCCTCGATCTCGATCGGCAGGCTCGTGTCATACCCCGCAATGACGTCCTGCGCGCAAAGCGGCGCGGAACCGGCGAGCCATGCGGCCATCGCGAGGAGGAGTATGGAGAACGGCGCAAGCGGTCGGGCGACAAGGATTCTCATGCGATACCCGCCCTCAGGCAATCGTGCAGGTGCAGGGCACCGATCGGGCGTCCGTCCTCGACGACGAAAAGCACGGTGATCGGCCGGGGTCCGCGCAGGTTCATCTCGTTGACCGCCTCGGCGGCGAGCGCTCTCGGGCCGATCCGGCGCGGATCCTTCGTCATCACCTCCTCGACCCTGCGGGAGAGGAGGTCGGCCGACATCTGCCGGCGGATGTCGCCATCGGTGATGATGCCGGTCAGCAGCCCGTCGCCGTCGACGACGCCGACGCAACCGAGGCGCTTGCCGGTCATCTCGAGCACGGCATCCGAAAGCAGCGAGCCGCTCGCAATCAGCGGAAGGTCGTCGCCCTTGTGCATCAGCTCCTCGACACGCATGAGCTGGCTGCCGAGCTTTCCGCCCGGATGGAACAGGGCGAAATCGTGCGGGGTGAAACCGCGACGGCGCAGAAGCGCCACCGCCAGCGCATCGCCGAGCGCCAGCATGCAGGTCGTCGACGTGGTCGGCGCAAGTCCCATCGGACAGGCCTCGCCGACCTCCGGCACGAGCAGGACCGCATCCGCCGTTTCGGCGAGCGTGCTCTTCGCTCTCCCGACCATCGCGATGAGCGGAATGTCGAAACGGCGTGTGTACAGGGTGAGGTCGCGCAGTTCCGATGTCTCGCCGGAATTGGAGAGGGCGAGAACCGCATCCCCGCGGGTGATCATGCCGAGATCACCATGACTGGCCTCGCCCGGATGCACGAACATGGCAGGCGTCCCGGTGGAGGCGAGCGTGGCCGCGATCTTGCAGCCTATGTGGCCACTCTTGCCCATGCCGGAGACGACCACCCGGCCGCTCGTGCCGGCGAGCCGTTCCACCGCATCGGCGAAGGAAGAACCGATCGCCTCCCCGAGCAATCCGAGCGCCCTGGCCTCGGTGCGTATGACCTCGCGGCCTGCCTCGATCATCTCCTCCGGCCCGAGATCGGCAGCGGCGACATATGTGCCGGCATCCTCCATCAGCCCGTCTCCCTGCTTTCGCTCCTGCACGGCTGCGCTCATGTCTTTTCCGCTCATTCCCGTTCCCGGTCGGTTCCCGTATCCCGCGCGCCATCACGACAGCGTCCGGCACGCAGGCGGATCCATGGCTTGTACGCCGGAAAGCGGATTGTGTTGAGCGGCATTATGACCGTCAATGCGGCTCAGTGAGCAAAAATGTCGACCTCGTCCCATCCGAGCAGGTCGAGATCGGCGCGGGTGTGGAGAAACGCGAAGCAGGCGCGCGCGATCTCGACGCGCCCCTCGCGTTCGAGCATGGAATCGAGACGCTCGCGCAGGCGGTGAAGATAGAGGACATCCTGCGCGGCATAGTCGAGCTGGGCATCGCTCAGCTCGGCGGCACCCCAATCCGAACTCTGCTGGACCTTCGAGAGATCGATGCCCAGAAGCTCGCGGCAGAGTTCCTTGAGGCCATGCCGGTCGGTGTAGGTGCGCACGAGTCTGGAAGCGATCTTGGTGCAGTAGACCGGTGCCGTGACGACACCCAGATAGGCTTTCATCACGGCGACATCGAAACGGGCGAAATGGAAGAGTTTCAGGCGGTCGGGATCGGTCAGCAGGCGGCAGAGATTGGGCGCGTCGAAGCGCTTGCCGTCGAATTTCACGAGATGCGCGTCGCCATCGCCCGCCGACAGCTGTACGACGCAGAGCCGATCGCGCACCGGCAGCAGGCCCATGGTTTCGGAATCGATGGCAATGACCGGACCCAGATCGAGGCCGTCCGGAAGATCGCCGTGGTGAAGATGGATCGTCATCGGCTCACTCAGTCCAGAATTCCGACAACGAGCATCGCCGATCATGGTGAATATCGGGTTAACGGCATGTCGATGCCTACCCGCAACGCCGGATGGGAAACATATGGTGCCCAGGAGAGGACTCGAACCTCCACGACCAGATGGTCACTAGCACCTGAAGCTAGCGCGTCTACCAATTCCGCCACCTGGGCATCGTTCGCGGTGATTTATGGGCTCCGCGTTCGCCCGTCAACAGCTTTGCGCGACCATGCGCCCGCGACAATGACCGCATGTCATGGTTCTCTATGCCCGGTCGATCGTCTATAGAAGGTAGCGCAACTTTCGCTGGACCCGCATTCGAGGCGGGCAGCGGAGGCGAGCCAGCGTTTCGGAGGCAGGATGCAGAACGCGACCATCACGGTTTTCGGCGGCACGGGGTTCATCGGTGGTCAGGTCGTCAAGAGACTGGCACAAAAGGGTGCGGCGATCCGCGTTCCCACGCGAAACCCGAATTGCGCCGGCCATCTGAGGCCACTCGGCGAGGTCGGCCAGGTCGTGCCGGTGAAACTCGAAGGCGACGACCGTGCGTCGATCGAGGCCGCCTTCGGCGATCCGACCCATGTCGTCAATCTCGTGGGCATCCTGCACGAACGCAAGGACGGCGACTTCGACCGCATCCATGCCACGTTTGCCGGCGATATCGCAGCACTCGCCGCCGCGAAGAGCGTCGCGGCTCTCGTTCATCTTTCCGCGATCGGAGCGGACGAGGCCTCGTCGAGTGCCTATGCGCGCAGCAAGGCGAAGGGTGAAACGGCGGTTGCAAGCGCCTTCGAAGGAACAACGATCCTTCGCCCGAGCATCGTCTTCGGCCCCGGCGACGGTTTCTTCCGCCGTTTTGCCGAGATGGCGACGATCTCACCCGTCCTGCCGCTGATCGACGGCGGCAAGACACGCTTTCAGCCGGTCTATGCCGGCGATGTCGCAGATGCCGTGGTCGCCTGCCTCGAACAGCCGCGAGCAGGCGTGTTCGAACTGGGCGGACCGGAAGTGAAGACGTTTCGGGAACTGCTTTCCTACATGCGCGACAGGCTCGGGCGCAGAAACTGGCTCTTGAACGTTCCCTCGGGCATGCTGGGGTGGCCGGCGCGCATCATGGAGTATCTGCCCGAACCGCCGATCACGCGCGATCAGCTCGAACTCCTCAAATATGACAATGTCGTCGGTGAAAATGCCCGGACCCTCGGGGATCTCGGGATCCACGCGACGCCGATGGAAATCGTCGTGCCCGACGTGATCCGTGCGTTCGCCCGACGCCGGGTCGAGGTAGCGGCAACCTGATCCGTCATTCGCACGCGTCAAGTGGCAGCGAAGAGGAGCACAAGCATCCCCGACAGGATCCAGTATCGCGTCGAGGGCGGGCACAGGCTCGCCGGCGACATCGAACCGAGCGGCAACAAGAATGCGGCATTGCCGATCATCGCCGCCTCGCTCCTGACCGACCGCCCGGTGAAACTCTCCAACGTGCCGCGCATCCGCGATGTCGAGGTACTGGTGGAGCTGATTCGCACGGTCGGCGCCGACGTCCACTGGGCCGGACATAACGATCTGGAGATACAGGCGAAAGACCTTCGCCCCGCCGATCTCGATCCGGATCTCTGTGCCCGTATCCGCGCCTCGATCCTGCTCGCCGGGCCAATGCTCGCGCGCTGCGGCGAACTCGTCCTGCCGCCGCCGGGCGGTGACGTGATCGGCCGGCGGCGAGTCGACACCCATTTCCTCGCCCTTCGTCAACTCGGTGCCGATATCGACGCAACCGACAGCTTCCGTTTCAGGGCGACCAGACTGACCGGCACGGATGTGTTCTTCGACGAACCCTCGGTCACCGCCACCGAGAACGCGCTCTGCGCGGCAACGGCGGCAAGCGGTGTCACCGTCCTGCGCAACTGCGCGTCGGAACCGCATGTCCAGGATCTCGCCCGCTTTCTCGAAGCCATGGGCGCGCGCATCGAGGGCATCGGCACCAACTGCATGACGGTTCACGGCGGACAGACGCTCTCGGGAGCGGTCCACCGGATCGGCCCCGATCACATCGAGGTCGGCTCGCTGATCGGCCTTGCCGCCGTCACCCGCTCGTCAATCAATATCCGCAATGCCGGCGTGGAGCATCTGCGCTCGACACTCATGACGTTCGAAAGGCTGGGTATCGCCTGCCGGATCGAGGGCGACGACCTGATCGTGCCCGGCGATCAGGACATGCGCGTGCAACCCGATTTCGGCGGCCATATCCCCAAGATCGAGGATCAACCCTGGCCGGCCTTTCCCGCCGACACCATGTCGATCGCCATCGTCGCAGCCACACAGTGCGATGGCGTCGTGCTGATGTTCGAGAAAATGTTCGAGAGCCGGCTGTTCTTCGTCGACAAGCTGATCGCCATGGGTGCGCGCATCGTCCTTTGCGATCCGCACCGGGCCATCATCGCCGGTCCCTCGACGCTGCGCGCATCGAGGCTCGAAAGCCCCGATATCCGTGCCGGAATGGCCATGCTTATCGCCGCCATGTGCGCCGAGGGGACGAGCACGATCAACAATGCCCAGCAGA
>JAGREZ010000151.1:8855-10634 GCA_020446285.1 Geminicoccaceae bacterium | reverse complement strand
GGACCGAGGAACGGCACGCCGCTGATCGTGAGCGCCGCACTCGCGGCGATCATCGCGACGATGTCGGGATCGGTCTCGCCATCATGCGCGAGAACGGTGATGATGACCTGCGTCTCGTTCTTGAAGCTGGACGGGAAGAGCGGACGGATGGGCCGGTCGATCAGACGCGAGGTCAGCGTCTCCTTTTCGGTCGGCCGCCCCTCGCGCTTGAAGAAGCCGCCGGGAATCTTGCCGGCGGCGAATGTCTTTTCCTGATAATTGACGGTGAGCGGGAAGAAATCCTGTCCCGGCTTGACCGAGCGCGCGGCGGTCGCCGTCGCCAGGACGACGGTCTCACCAAGCGTGGCGAGAACAGCGCCGTCAGCCTGTCGGGCGATGCGGCCGCTCTCGAGCCGAAGCGGCTTGCCGCCCCACTCGGTCTCTTTCACGGTGACTTGAAACATACGGTTTGCCTTTCATCGGCCTGCCCCTGAGCAGGCGGCGGTCATGTGCCTGCGACAGGGCAGGCGGCGGACCCGCCCGTGCGGGCCCGCCCGGTATCCTCGTTCAGCGGCGCAGACCGAGCTTGGCGATCAGCTGCTGGTAACGGGCGGCGTCATTGCGCTTGACATAATCGAGCAGCCGACGGCGCTGGCCCACCATCATCAGAAGGCCGCGACGCGACGCGAAATCCTTCTGATGGGCCTTGAGATGTTCGGTGAGGTTGTTGATGCGCTCGGAAAGGATGGCCACCTGCACCTCCGGCGATCCGGTATCGCCCTCTCTGGAGGCATATTCCCTGATGACCTCGACCTTGCGTTCGGGGGTAATCGACATCGATTCTCTCCTTGGGGGCGTCTAGTTCGCCCGCTCCTGGGGGTTGAAGACGCGAAGCGGGCTGAGCTCGGATCCATGCAGCCGGGCAAGGGCGACGACCTCGCCTCCCTTGAGCGCCTGCACGGTGAGGCCGTCGCCGTCATCTTCCGGTTCATGGTCGACGGGAAGTCCCGTGACCAGTTTCGGTGAGATGACGATGGACTGGCCCGAACACAGCCGCACCGCTTGCGGTTCCGTGAGAGCGAACGCCGGGATGCCGGCCAGCGCCGTTCGCAGCGGAACCAGAACCTGCGGCAGACTGTCGTCATCGACGATCTGCCGGAGATTATCGAGTGAGATCGCGTTGTCCTCGTCGAAACCGCCGACGGCGAGACGCCTCAACGCACTCACATGAGCCTTGCAACCGAGCGCCTCGCCGAGATCGCGGGCGAGTGCCCGGACATAGGCACCCTTGCCGCAGGTGACCTCGAACACCGCCTCGTCAGGGGACGGTCGCCCGGTCATCCTGTAATCGTCTATGCGTATGGGACGCGCCTCGAGCTCGACCGTCTCTCCGCGGCGGGCGATGTCATAGGCACGCTCGCCCTGGATCTTCACGGCCGCATAACTCGGCGGACGCTGCATGATCTCGCCGACGAAATCGTCCAGACCAGCGCGGATCTCCTCGTCCGACGGCCTGCGTTCGCTGGTCTCGACCACCTCGCCCTCGGAATCGTCGGTATCCGTGCGGATGCCGAAACGCATGGTGAAACGGTAGCTCTTCGCCGATTCCATGACATAGGCCACCGTCTTGGTGGCATCGCCCAGCGCCATCGGCAGGATTCCGGTCGCGAGCGGATCGAGCGTGCCGCCATGCCCCACCTTCTGCGCCCTCGTCATCGCCTTGACCACATTGACCACATGGGTCGAGGTCATGCCCGTGGGCTTGTCGATCACCAGCCAGCCATTGATCGGCCGGCCCTT
>JAGREZ010000151.1:285-8790 GCA_020446285.1 Geminicoccaceae bacterium | reverse complement strand
CCCTCGTCGAGCAGACGCTCGATCCGGCCGACACGCTCGAGCGTGTCGTCGACGAGAAAGTGGAGCTTCGGCGCGTATTTGAGATTGATGCCGCGCGCGACATGGCCGCCGAGACGGCCCGAAACACGATCCAGCTGCCTGAGGATGTCGTCATCGACACCGGAACGACCGAGCTGGCTGACGAACACCGAGGCATGCCTGAGATCCGGGCTCATCCGCACCTCGAGCACGGTGATGCCCGCCTCTTCCAGCCGCGCGTCATGCACCTCGCCTTGCGCAAGCGCGCTGGCGAGCACATGGCGCACCTGCTCGCCCACCTTGAGCTGGCGCTGTGAAGGCATGCCCGCACCGCGCCGGCCACCGCCTGCACCGTGCCGGCCACCGCCTGCGCCCGACGGGCGCCTAGAGCGTGCGGGCAACTTCCTGCACCTCATAGGTCTCGATGAGGTCGCCCTGACGGATGTCGTTGTACCCCTCGATCGACATGCCGCACTCGAAGCCCTGCCGCACCTCGCGCGCATCGTCCTTGAACCGCTTGAGCGAGCCGAGTTCGCCTTCATAGATGACGACATCGTCACGCAGGAGGCGCGCCCGCGCCTGACGCCTGACGAGCCCGTCCACCACCATGCAGCCAGCGATCTTGCCGACCCGCGGAATGCTGAACACCTCGCGGATCTCCGCATGGCCGAGGATGACCTCCCTCGCCTCCGGCGCCAGCATGCCCGAGAGCACCGCCTTCATCTCGTCGAGAAGTTCGTAGATGATCGAATAATAGCGGATCTCCAGCCCCTCGCGCCTCGCCAGTTCGCGGGCCTGGGCATTGGCACGCACATTGAAGCCGACGATCAGTGCGGAGGATGCCTGGGCCAGCGTGACATCGCTTTCGGTGATACCGCCCACGCCACCCGAGAGAATGCGCACGCGCGCCTCGTCGGTGCCGATCTTGTCGAGACCCGCCTGGATCGCCTCGAGCGAACCGTGCACGTCCGACTTGATGACCACCGGCAGTTCCTGGATCTCGCCGGCCTTGAGCTGGTTGAACATGTCCTCGAGCGAGGTCGTGCCGGCCGCGGTGACCTGCTGCGAACGGCGCTTGCGCTGGCGATATTCGACGATCTCGCGCGCCTTGCGCTCGTTCTCGACCACCGACATCACGTCGCCGGCCTCCGGCACCCCGTCGAGACCGAGAATCTCGACCGGAACGGACGGCCCCGCCTCCTTGACGTTGCCGCCGTGATCGTCGACGAGCGCGCGGACACGGCCCCACTGGGCACCGGCGATCACGATATCGCCGACCCGAAGCGTGCCCTTCTGCACGAGAACCGTCGCCACCACGCCACGCCCGCGATCGAGCCGCGCCTCGATGATGAAACCCTGCGCCTCGCGATCCGGATTGGCCTTGAGCTCGAGCAGTTCCGCCTGCAGCTGGATCGCCTCGATCAGCTTGTCGAGATTCTGCCGCTTGAGCGCGCTCACCTCGATCGACTGGATATCGCCGCCGAACTCCTCGACGACCACGTCATGACTGAGCAGTTCCTGCTTGACCTTCGAGGGATCGCTGGCGGGCAGGTCGCACTTGTTGACCGCCACCACGATCGGCACCTGTGCCGCCTTGGCGTGCTGGATCGCCTCGATCGTCTGCGGCATGACGCCGTCATCGGCGGCCACGACGAGCACCACGATGTCGGTCACCGAGGCACCGCGCGCACGCATCGCCGTGAAGGCGGCGTGACCCGGAGTGTCGATGAACGCCACCGGCGTGCCGTGCCCGATATCCACCTGATAGGCGCCGATATGCTGGGTAATGCCGCCGGCCTCGCCGCTCACGACATCCGTCTTGCGCAGCGCATCGAGAAGCGACGTCTTGCCATGATCGACATGGCCCATGACGGTGACCACCGGGGCGCGCGGCCGCAGATCGCCTTCCCGGTCCTCCGCACCCTCGAGCCCCACCTCGACATCGGATTCGCTCACGCGCCTGGCCGAATGGCCGAACTCGCCGACCACGATCTCCGCTGTATCCGCGTCGATCGACTGGTTGATCGTCGCCATCACGCCGCTGCGCATCAGCACCTTGACCACCTCGGCACCGCGGATCGCCATGCGCGCCGCCAGTTCCTGCACCGTGATCGTCTCGGGAATGATGACCTCGCGGACCTGCGGCTCGTTGCTCGCCAGCTTCTGCTGCCGCTCGCGTTCACGCTGACGCTTCAGCTTGGCCGGGCTGGGACCGCGAACGACCTCGTCATCGTCGCCACCGAGCGTGAGCTTGCTGCCGCGACGATTGTCGCGCTTGGCAGCGCCACGACCGGGCTTGCCGCGCCCGCGCTCGTTCTCGTCATCGCCTTCCTCGCGTCGCCCGGACTTGGCGGCACGCCTCGGCCCGTCCGCCTTGCCGCGTGCCTGCTGCGCCGCCTCGTCGGCCGGCGCCGCCTCCACCGCCGGAGCCGGTTCCTCGGCCTTGCCGGCAGCAACGGCGGGTGCCGCTGCGGGTGCCGCCTGCGCCGCCTCCTCGGCCTTGCGCCGCGCCTCTTCCTCGGCGAGCAGCTTTGCAGCCTGCTCCTCCGCCTTGCGCCGCGCCTCTTCCTCTTCCTCGCGGCGGGCGTTCTCCTCTTCCTTGCGCTTCGCCGCGGCCGCCTCTTCCTCCTTGCGGCGGGCGAGTTCCGCTGCCGCACGGCGGGCATTCTCCTCGGCGCGCTTGCGCGCCTCCTCCTCGTTCTTGCGGGCCTCGCTCAGCGCCTTGAGGCGAACCTTCTTCTCCTCGTCGGTGAGCGGCTTGAGCACCACCGGCCCGCGACCGGACTTGCCGCCCTGGTCCTGCCGTGACGGACGACGGACCTCGCGCTCGCCCGACGGCTTGTCACCACCTTCGGACCTGCCACCCCCGGCAGACGGCTTGCGGGTCGCGGTGCCGCCACCGATGCGGCGCTTCTTGACCTCGACCGCCACGGCCTTGCTCCGCCCGTGGCTGAAACTCTGGCGAACGGTTCCCTGTTCGACAGTCGGCTTCAGCTCGAGCTTGCCGCCTCCCGCGCGGTTCAGCTCGATCCGGCCGCCACGATCCTGCCCTTTCGCGTCACTCATTGCGTCCGTGACTTCCCTTCCTTTGTCGTCCCGCCTTCATGCCCGGGAGAACGACGATCCGGTATGATCATTTCGAAATCGCGAAACCCGCGAAGCTTCCTGGCCTCGGCCACAAGCTTCGCGGCAATCGCTCCACCTTCCATCGAGGCATAGACCAGCGCGTCGCGCCCGATCTGCCGCCCCATATCCTCGCGGGAGAATGCACTCAACACCACCCGGCCGCGCGCCGCGCGTCGCAACCGCTCCGCATCGGCCGCGGCATCCCGGGCGAGAACCAGGACACCGCCCGAACGCCCCCCTGCCGCATCGGCGGAAAGGGCGGCCGCGACCTGATCGAAACCGGCGACCAGCTGCCCCGCCCTGCGGGCAAGCGACAATTGTTGCAGGCAGCGACGCAGCAACAGGGCCTCGACCCTGTCCGCCAGTTCCGGATCAGCAACGACCTTGCGGCGAAGCTCGCGGGCAAACACGTTGCGGCGCACCGCCAGCACGACAGCGTCGCGCGAAGCGGCAAGCCAGACACCGCGTCCGGGAAGCTTGCCGGCAAGATCGGGAACCACCCGGCCCTCGTCATCGGCAACATAACGGATCATGTCGCACGCCGGAACCCGTTCCCTGTCCACCGCATTGCGGCGAACGGGCCCACTGGCAAGTCCGGTCATGGCGTCCATGATGCTCAGATCCGCTCCTCCCCGTCGACCGTGCCGGCGCCGTCTCCGCCCTCACCTTCGCCCGCAGCGCCGTCGACGGTCATCTCGCCGATGACCTCGCCGTCAGCGTCGGCAGCGTCACCGTCTCCGGCGGCCTCCGCCTCAAGCCCGTCCTCTTCCGGTTCCGGCTCGATCCACCCGAGAACGACGCGCGCCGCGAGGATGATCCCGCCGGCCTCCTCGCTGGAAACCTCCACATCGGGAAGAAGCTCGATGAACTCGTCACCCGACAGATCCGCCAGATCCTCGAGCGTCTTCACGCCCTTCTTCGCGAGATCCACAGCGGTCTGCAGGTCGAGCAAGTCGAACTCGCGCAGATCGTCGGCAAGACCGACGGAATCGGCCTCCGCCACGAGCGCCTCTTCCTGCTCTTCGAGGAAGCCCGCGGCACGCTCGCGGAGTGCTTCGGCAATCTCCTCGTCGAACCCCTGAATGTTGGCCAGTTCCTCGAGCGGGGTCTCGGCGATCTCCTCCACCGAACTGTAGCCCTCGGTCGCCAGAAGCTGGGCGATCACTTCCTCGACATTCAACGCCTCGGTGAGAAGCGAGGTGGTCTGGCGGAACTCGCGATTGCGGCGCTCCGACTCCTCGGTCTCCGACACGATGTCGATGTCCCAGCCCGACAGCTGTGAAGCCAGACGAACATTCTGTCCGCGCCGGCCGATGGCGATATGCTGCATGTGATCGGGAACGATTACCTCGATGCGCTGTGCGTCCGGATCCAGCACGACCTTGCTGACCTCCGCCGGCGCCAGCGCATTGACGATGAAGGTCGCCTGGTCCGACGACCAGGGAATGATGTCCACCTTCTCGCCCATCAGCTCCTGCACGACCGCCTGCACGCGACTGCCCCGCATGCCGACGCAGGCGCCCACCGGATCGATGCTGCTGTCCTTGGAAATCACCGCGATCTTCGCCCGGCTGCCCGGATCGCGCGCCACCGCGCGGATCTCGATCACGCCGTCATAGATCTCCGGAACCTCCTGCTCGAACAGCTTCGCCATGAATTGCGGATGCGCGCGCGAAAGGAAGATCTGCGGTCCACGGGATTCGTGGCGGACATCGTAGATATAGGCGCGGATACGGTCCTTGGGACGGAAGATCTCGCGCGGGATCAGGTCCTCGCGGCGCACGATCGCCTCGCTGCGCCCGAGATCGACGAGCACGTTTCCATGCTCCATGCGCTTGACCTCGCCGACGATCACCTCGCCGATACGGTCCTTGAACTCGTCATACTGACGCTCGCGCTCGGCATCGCGCACCTTCTGCACGATGACCTGCTTGGCACTCTGCGCGGCGATCCGGCCGAGATCGATCGGCGGCAGCGGATCGAGAATGTGATCGCCGATGCCGGCCGCCGGATTGCGCTCTTTGGCATCCTGCAACGAGATCTGCCGGGCATGATCCTCGACATCCTCGGCGACCTCGAGCTCGCGATACAGGCGGATCTCGCCGGTCTTGCGATCGATCTCCGCGACAATCTCGTGCTCGAGACCGTATTTGCGGCGCGCCGCGGTCGAGATCGCCTGCTCGAGCGCATCGATCACCTCGGCGGTCGAGATACCTTTTTCCTGTGCTACCGTCTCGGCCACGCGCACCAACTCTGCGCGCCCAGGGCCGGCACTCAGATCCATGCGATCATCTCCCGATATCCCCTTTGTTTTCCGCCGTACCGGACTTGCGGGAACGCCCCGCGCCTCTGGTCAGGTCATCACCAGGTTCAAGACGGGCCTTGCGAACATCGGCAAGCGAAAGCTCGACCTCGCCCTCATCGAATCTGAGGCGCAGCCGGTCACCCTCGCCGACGAGACCCAGCAATTCTCCCCTGAAACGCTTTCGGCCCTCCACCGTCCCGACCGTTTCCAGCCGGACGCTGCTGCCGGCGAAACGCTGGAAATCCTCCTTGCGCACCAGCGGACGATCCAGCCCCGGCGAGCTGACCTCGAGCGTGTAACGCCCCGCAATGGGATCCTCGACATCAAGCACCGCCGAAACCGCATGGCTGATTTCGGCACAATCCTCCACGGTCATGGAACGCTCATGGTCGAGCGGCTCCGCCAGGATCTGGAGAGTCCTGCGCGCACCGCCGATCATTCGCGCCACGACCAGATCGAAACCCAGATCGTGCAATGTCGGCCGGAGCAGGCTCTCGATGGTGCCGAACGTTTCGATTCCTGAATTCACCCCATAACAAAAAGAGCGGGCGTCGACCCACTCTTCAACCTTCCCGTGCTTGTCTGACAGCGCCCTTATGCGCCGAAACGTCAGCCCGCGCAAGCCCCAATCGGGAGAAGCCGCAGACCCGCCCGCGCATGGCCGCGAACGCCGCTGCGGTGGCGGCGCAGGCACCTTCAGCGGTGTGCCGCAACTGCCTTCAGCGGGGGTGCCGCAACTGCCTTCAGCGGCGGCGAAATCGCAGGAAGACCGGCTTGCGTCCCTCGCGCACGGCCTTTTCCTCATAGCGCGTCTCCGGCCAGTCCGGACCGCGCTCGCGCCAGTCGTGGGGGCGTTCGGCCAGCCATTCGAACGCATCGGCGCGCAACATCGTCTCGAGGATCCAGCGGCCATAGTCGAGATGGTCGGTGGCGATCCGCAGCAGACCGTCACGCCGCATCACGCGCCCGAGTTCGGCGATCACGGCGTCATTGACGATACGCCGCTTCCAGTGGCGCTTCTTGGGCCACGGATCGGGAAAGAGGATGAAGCCGCGCTCGACACAGCCGTCCGGAAGCGCGCGCAGGAGAAGCCGCGCATCGTCGACGACGATCCGCACCCTGTCGAGCCCATCCGTCTCGATACGCTGCAGCAGCTTGACCACACCGCCGATGAAGGGCTCGACGCCGATGATGCCGACATCGGGGTTCCGCGCGGCCTGAAACGCCAGATGCTCGCCGCCGCCGAAGCCGATCTCCAGCCAGAGGCGTTCGGGCAGGCCCTCGAGCCTGCCCTCTTCGGGAACCTCCAGCCTCACCTTCGGCAGGAGGGTTTCCAGCCGCGCCTTCTGTGCCGGCCGCAGGCGCGGCGCCAGATGCCGCCCGTAGACCTGTCGCCTGACCGTCCCGTTCAGTTGAAGGCCCGCTTCAGCTCGTCGACCAGGTCGGCGCGCTCCCAGGAGAAGCTGCCATCATCGCCGGCCTCGCGGCCGAAATGACCATAGGCCGCACTGCGGGCATAGATCGGCCGGTTGAGCTGCAACCGCTCGCGGATGCCCCGCTGCGACAGGTCCACCTCGCCGAGCACCTTCGAGAGACGCGCCTCGTCCACCCGGCCCGTACCGTAGGTGTCGACATAGATGGACAGCGGCTGGGCAACGCCGATGGCGTAGGAAAGCTGGATCATGCAGCGCTCCGCGAGCCCGGCGGCGACGACATTCTTCGCGAGATGACGGGCGGCATAGGCGGCCGAACGGTCGACCTTGGTCGGATCCTTGCCGGAGAACGCCCCGCCGCCATGGGGAGCGGCGCCGCCATAGGTATCGACGATGATCTTGCGCCCGGTGAGACCGGCATCGCCATCGGGACCGCCGATGATGAACTGACCCGTGGGGTTGATGTACCAGACGGTCTCATCGCTCAGCCAGCCCTCGGGCACGGCCTCGAGCACGATCGGCCGGACCACTTCCTGCACCCGCTCCTGACTGACCTCGGCACCATGCTGCGTGGAGACGACGACCGACGTCACACCGACGGGCTTGCCGCCGACATAACGAACGGTGAGCTGGCTCTTGGAATCGGGGCCCAGCTCGGGGGCCCGTCCGGACCGGCGCGCCTCGGACATCAGCCGGAGAACGCGATGGGCGAAAAGGATCGGAGCCGGCATCAGTTCCGGGGTCTCGTTGCAGGCATAACCGAACATGATGCCCTGATCGCCGGCGCCGTCACGGTCCACACCCATGGCGATGTCGCCCGACTGCGCATGCAGCAGCACATCGACCTGCGCGGTCTTCCAGTGGAAACCGTCCTGCTCGTAGCCGATATCGCGCACGGCGTCGCGGGCGACCCGTTCGATGCGTTCGGGCGTTATGTCGGCAGGCCCGCGGACCTCCCCCGCGATCACGATGCGATCGGTCGTCGCCAGCGTCTCCGCTGCCACCCGCGAATTCGGGTCACCGGCAAGGAACAGGTCGACGATCTCGTCGGAGATACGGTCGCACACCTTGTCCGGATGGCCCTCCGAAACGGATTCGCTGGTGAACAGATAGTCGGCTTGAGACATGTTGGAAGACCCTTCCGGCATGGGAGCGGGTAGGACGCTGCGCCCGCGAGAAAAAGGATTGACCGCCTTTTTTGCGAAATACGGGCGGCGGCCGTCTTAAAGACCATGACCATGGCCGCGGTCAAGAACCCGCCGCCGATATGCGCGGCCGGGTGCGCCGGAGAGCCTGCGGCGACACCGGGCTATGTCCGGTCGCGACACCGGGCTATGTCCGGTCGCGAGATGACAGCGATACACGCGACAGGGCGATGGCAAGGATGAAGCCGAGGGCCGGCAGGATCCATGCGAGCCACGGCATCCGCGAGACCGGCGGCGGCTCCGCAATGGCCGGCGGAAGATCCGCGTCGAGCACGCCGATGGTGCCGAGCAAAAGCTTCTGGAGAATACGCCCATACGCGTCGGTCACCACCGAAATGCCGGTATTGGCGGCGCGCACCAGCGGCAGCCCCGTCTCGATCGACCGCATCCGCGCCATGGCGAGATGCTGGAACGGTCC
>JAGREZ010000151.1:0-228 GCA_020446285.1 Geminicoccaceae bacterium | reverse complement strand
GCCGCTGCCGTCGGTCGCGGTTCCCGGAAAGACCGCCTCGAAACACACGAGCGGACTGAGCGGCGGAACCGTCGGGGCGCTCAGCGTGCGCCGGCCGGAACCGGCCTGAAAGTCGATGCTCCCGACCGCGAGGGCATCGAGGCCGAGGCGGCCCAGTATGGAGCGGAACGGCAGGAACTCGCCGAACGGCACCAGATCGACCTTGTCGTAGCGGTCGAACAGGGTCGC
>JAGREZ010000014.1 GCA_020446285.1 Geminicoccaceae bacterium | reverse complement strand
GATGGCGGCCTGACGCTGACATAGGACGGCGAACAGCACGGAAGATCGATGTCATCGCCCGCGCGAGCGGCAACGGGACCGACGAGCCATCATGCGCTATGCCTTCATCCGCTATCTCGCCAACAGGATTTCCACGAGCCTGTGGCTCCTGCCCATGCTGTGTGTCTGCGCGGCGTTCGTCGTTGCGTGGTTCGCCTACTGGATCGACCGTTCGGCCATCGGGCTGAAGATCAGCTACTGGCTCGGCGTGCATTCGCTCGATGCCGGCAGCGCCCGGCTGATCCTCGGCACCATCGCCGGGTCGATGATGACCATCGCCTCGCTGGTCGTCTCGCTGACGCTGACGACCCTCACGCTCGCCAGCCAGCAACTCGGGCCAAGGCTGATCGAATGGTTCATGAACAACCGGATCACCCAGACGGTGCTCGGTTCCTATATCGCGCTCTTCATATTCGCGCTGCTCAGCATCGGTTCGGTAGAGGACAGCGAGGGCGGCTTCGTCTCGCACATCACCATCGTGATCGCCCTCTCGGGTGCGGTCGCCAACCTGATCCTGCTCATCATCTATGTTCACAAGGCCGCCACCTACATTCAGGCGGATACCGTCATCGCCAGCAGCGGCACGCAGCTGAACCGGTCGATCGAGAGCCGCTGCGACCGCTTCCGTTCCTATGGCGAGGCGAGCAGCGCATGTGCGCCCGAGGGCGAACCCGCGGTCATCACCTCGACCGTGGCCGGCTACATCCAGACCATCGACTTTTCCGCCCTGCGCGATCTGGCGGCACGACATGAGGGCGTGATCCGGCTCGAACGCCGTGCCGGCGATTTCGTTGCGGGCGACATGCCGCTCGCCTCCGTCTGGCATGTCGATGCCGGCGTTGTCGACGAAGAGGTGCGCAATTCGTTCGTTTTCGGCCCCAAGCGGACGGCGACGCAGGATATCGTCTTTGCGCTGCGCGGCCTCGTCGAGATCGGCCTGCGGGCGCT
Source organism: Geminicoccaceae bacterium (assembly GCA_020446285.1). Classification (GTDB taxonomy): domain Bacteria; phylum Pseudomonadota; class Alphaproteobacteria; order Geminicoccales; family Geminicoccaceae; genus JAGREO01. Next base: position 3,389 of record JAGREZ010000014.1, on the reverse strand, counting down.
GTCGCCCGGCATCAACGATCCGTATACCGCTGTCGCCTGCATCGAATATATGGGCAATTCGCTGCTCCAGCTGATGAACGACCCGCCGGCGCCGAAAGCGCTGCCGGACGGGGAAGGTGTCGCCCGTCTGCTGCTGCACGAGCCCGTGCTCGCCGACTTCGCCGATACCGCATTCGACGCCATCCGCCATGCCGGCGCCGACAATCCGCTCATCATGGGCACGCTCGCCAACGCCCAGCTCACGCTCCACGACCTCGCGCGCACGACCGCACAACGGCAGTTGTGGAAGACCCACCTCCGCCGCACGCTCGAGGAAGCGGAACGCTCCATCGTCGAGACGGATGCACGACGACGGATCCAGGAGAAGATCCAGACGGGGCTTCGCTGGTAGGCAAGGAACAGGCTTCGTTCAGGCGAGATCCGCAAGTGCTGCGTGCACGGTCGAGCGGATGTCCGGATCGCGCCCGGCACACTCGCCGAAGACGGAGCGGATGGCGAGAAAGGCATCAGCCGTGTCGCGTGGATCCGCGCGGACCGAGGCGGCGAGTTCATCCCCCATCGGATCCGCCGGGGCCAGCCCCTTCTGCCAGAGCATGATCCAGGCGGCGATGGCGCGGCAGACATGGGGCGGCACCCGACCACGCGCCCGATGTGCCTCGAGGACGGGAACGAGCCGCTGGGCGATCTTCTGGCTGCTGTCGGTGGCGATCTGGGCGAGGCGATGACGGATGGCCGGATTGGCGAAACGTCCGGTCACCGAGGCGGTGTATTCGCCCTTGTCGAGCCCTTCGGGTGCATCGGTGACGGGGGCGAGATCCTCGTGCAGCAATGTTTCGACGAAGCGCCGGATCACGGGATCGGCCATGGCATCGGCAACGGTCTCCCGGCCACGCAGGAGCCCGATCCATGCGAGCGCCGAATGCGGTGCGTTGATGAGCCGGAGCTTGGCATTCTCGAACGGCTCGACATCATTCGTCAGGATCGCGCCATGCCTTTCCCACGCCGGCCGGTCCGAAGCGAAGCGGTCCTCGATGACCCACTGGGTGAAGGGTTCGGTGAGGACCGCCGCCCGGTCCCGCCAGCCGATCCGTGCGGCGACGGCATCGAGATCGGCCGGGCCCGTCGCCGGGGTGATCCGATCGACCATCGATGCGGGTGCGGCAAGATCGTTGTCGATCGCGGTGGCGAGATCGCTGTTGGACCTGCCGGCAAAGGCGATCAGCGCCGCCTTCAGGAGACGGCCATTGTGACGGAGATTGTCGAGGCTCATCACCGTCGGCCAGGCGAGCCCGGCCTCGCGCCTCGCGGCGAGAATGGCGGTGAGGAGACCGACGACGCTCACGGGTTCAGACGGATGATCGAAATCGTGACGGATGTCGGCATGGTCGAAATCGAGCGCACCCGTTGCCGGATCGAGCGCATAGCCCTTCTCGGTCACCGTCATGCTGATGACCGAAAGCCCCGGATCCAGCGCGATTTCCATGCAGCGTACACGATCGCGCGACAGTGCGAGCGCCTCGCGGATCACGCCCATGGGCCGGACCTCCAGTCCGTGGGCGTGCATCTCGCCCAGCGTGTAGATGCAGTCCTGCACCGCCAACGCATCGACAATGGCGGTCGAGCGCATGCTCATCGCAGCGATGCCGAATGACCGGTCCTGTACAAGGGCCTTCTCACAATAGGCCGCCATGTGCGCGCGGAAGAACGCACCCGGCCCCAGATGAAGAATGCGCGTTGCCGTTGCCCGCCTGATCCCCATGCCCGCCCTCTCCTTCAACCGTACCGACGATCGCCCCCCGAGATGACCGCACGGCACCTATCGGCATTGTCATGACACGATGCTATGAGCTTGTCGGCCAAACCGGAACAAACGAAAAAAGGAATCTTCGCGCATGTTCACGAGCACCTTTCCCGATCCTGACGAGATGGGCAGGCTCACGGCAAAAATGCTGATCGAGATCGAGGCGGTGCATTTCAGGAGCGACGAGCCCTACACGCTCACATCAGGCCTCAAGAGCCCCGTCTATATCGATTGTCGCAAGCTGATCTCGTATCCGCGCATCCGCCGTACGCTCATGGATTTCGCCACCGCCACACTGTTCCGCGACTGCGGTTTCGAATGTTTCGATGCGGTCGCGGGCGGCGAGACGGCGGGCATTCCGTTTGCCGCATGGCTCGCCGACAGGCTCGACCTGCCGATGCTCTATGTCCGCAAGAAGCCCAAGGGCTTCGGCCGNGACGCGCGCATCGAGGGCCATCTGAAGGAGGGACAGCGGGTGCTGCTGGTGGAGGATCTCACCACCGATGGCGGCAGCAAGGTGAAGTTCGCGCAAGGATTGCGCGAGGCCGGAGCCGAGGTGAGCGATACCATCGTCATCTTCTTCTATGACATCTTCAGCGACGCCCGCCCCAACCTCGCGCGACACGGCCTGCGCCTGCACAGCCTAGCCACCTGGCGGGACGTCCTCGCCTATTGCCGCAAGGAGAGCTATTTCGACGCCGGCACGCTCGACGAGGTCGAGGCCTTCCTCGACGCCCCGCTCGAATGGTCGAAACGCAGGGGCGGGGTAAGCGAGATCACCAGCGGGTAGCTTTTCCCGTTCAGATGGAACCATCTGCACGATCAGGAGATGCAGCGAAACAACGAGATGGAGTGTTCTCCGCATCAGTGTCCCGGCCCTCGCCACCTCAGCAATTGCCGTCATCATGGTAAACACCGTCGAACTCGACCCGGATATCGATATGCGCACCGGCGGTGCGGGAGCAGGCATCGCCGATCGAAGCCCCGGCCTCGCTGGTGTTGCCGCCGGAATAGAAGCTGTGGACACCGTCCTCGAAGCGGATGGCGACGGGCATGGTGCCACCGAACACATTCCAGGAGAGGTCGCTGTTCGTGGTTCCGGCGAAGCGCAGGCCGGCCACACCGGCCAACCGGAAGACATTTCCGTAGATACCCGTCGTGAACGGCGGTGAACTCGCATCCTGAAGGTCGATGCCGATATCGATATTGGAGATGACGTTGTCGGCGACCTCGATACCGAGCGTACTGCTGCCGTCGAGCAGGATGCCCGTTCCGGCATCATCGACCCTGTTGGCCGTGGTGAAGATGAAGTAACCGCCCGCCCCGATGGCGATGCCGGCGGAATTGACCGAGGATATGTCGTTGTCGACGATGTCGATGGCACGCGCGGCGTTGCCGGTGACGATGCCGGTATCGCCAAAACCGCCGATGCTGTTGCCTTCGATATGGATGTTGCTCGCGCCGGCATCGATGCTCAGGCCGTTATTGGCGGCGATCGCCACCGTGCGACTTCCGCCGCCCATGAGTTCGAGCCCCTTCACATGCGTTCCGGAACCGACGGCAAGGGCACTTGCGGCACCCGTCTCGA
>JAGREZ010000150.1 GCA_020446285.1 Geminicoccaceae bacterium | reverse complement strand
ACGGCGCTCAGTGCATCGGCCTCGCTGGTGGCGCCACGCGCGTGCATGTTCCACATTCCGGCAAGGTCAACGATATTGTTGCGGCTCCGCTCCTGTGCATCGGCAACGAGAAGGGCGGCGCCGGCGAGATCCGCGCGTGGCATCGATACGGCATCCTCGCCCGATGCGCTGGCGAGGCGCACGGTGAGATCGAACCGGCTGCCATGCCTGCCGTCGCTGCAAACCCCGATATCGCCGCCCATGGCCCGGGCGAGGCGCTGCGCGATCATCAGTCCGAGACCGCTGCCGCCATAGACACGGGGGATACCGGCATCGGCCTGGGCAAAGGCCGAGAACAGGCGCTCCTGCACATGTTCGGGAATGCCGGCACCGGTGTCGCTGACCGACAGGGCAAGCAGGTGACCCGTCCCGTCGGCCGGCGGGACAGCACGCGCGCGGATCACGACCTCGCCCTCGCTGGTGAACTTGATGGCATTGCCGGCGAGATTGACGAGCATCTGCCGGAGGCGTCCGGGATCGCCGCGCAGGACTGTTGGCAGGGTATCGTCGAGTTCGATGCGAAAGGCGATGCCCTTGCGTGTCGCGCGGCTTTCGAGAAGCGCGCCGAGACGCGTGAAGAAGGGGCGAAGGGCGAAATCGACTGCCGCGATCTCCATGCTACCGGCGTCGATGCGCGACAGGTCGAGAATGTCGTTGATGATGGAAATGAGCGCTTCGGCGGAATCGACGACGGCCTCGACATAGCCGCGCTGCTCGCGGTCGAGCGCGGTCTCGCGCAGGAGTCGGGCCATGCCGAGTACGCCGTTCATCGGTTCGCGCAGCTCGTGACTCATCGTCGCGAGAAAGGTTGCACGCGCCTCGTTGGTTTCCTCGGCGGTCACAACCGCCTGTTCAAGCAGAGCAATCCGCTCCAGAAGCGTTTCGACGGAACGCTCGGCGCTGGTCCGGTCGACGGGGTTGCCGGTTGGCCGGGGATGTTCTGGGGAACTGGGGGGCATGGTGTGCCTTCAATACGGAATTTCAACAATTTTCTACTATTGGTTGAATTAAAGAGTCAATCCGGCACATCGATAATTCGATACATCTCGTCGTGGAAAAATCGTGCAGCAGTTGTAAATTTCTTGCACAACTCCCGGAAATGCCGCCGCGATCGGCCGGCTTCCTGAAACAGGTCCGGACACATCGATGCGCGACGGGCCATGGTCCTGTCGCGCCGAATGCGTCATCCGGTGATGGCGGTTCGCCTCACGCCGGCACGTCCTCGCCCACGAGCACGAGATCGAGACCATCCTGGTAGTACAGCTTCATGCCATTGTCGAAGGTGATGAAGTGAAAACCGCTCACGTCATCGCCATTGGCCGTGACATGCCGTCCGGCCTCGCCGCGCCCCACGGCGACGATATCGGTGGCGACCGCAAGTCGCGGCAGATGCGAATCGTTGAACAGTACGACCTCGCCGTTCGAATCCTCGATGAGATCGGTGAGATGAAGGGTCAGGCGGCCGCTCTGGACGGCACCCGTGCCATTCTGCCTTGCTTCCTGATCGATCACGTCGACGAGGATGTCGGCGAAAGACATGTCCGTCGTCATCTGTGCCTGTTGGTTTGCCATGGCTCGTCACCAGTCGCGTTGGTTGTTGGTTCCCGAATCGAGAAAACCCATTGGTTGGGTGTTGGAGAAGCGGCAACACAAGGCTGCAACCTCTCGATAGGCCGTTAACCTTAATTTAGGGTTAACGCCCACTCTATCGCGCACGAGGCGACCCACGCGCAAGTATGAAAGAAAAATAACAGTACCAGCCTATGTCGCTACCTGAGGTTAACGGCGCCCCATAGTGCATACACCTGTAAGGTGTGCATTGGAGTATCGCAAACCGCTATATTTGACGAAACTAAAATGTGCAACTGCGGATGAGGGCGATCGGACACACCAAAGGGCATCGCCGCTAGATTGAATGCGACGATGTAGAATTACCGTCAGACGACAACTGTTCGCCTGATGGTTCATTTCAGGTTTGTTTGGTTTGAAAGACGGTACAAGCCGCAAGCGGAAAACCGCGTGCCTGAATACGCCATAAACGCCCCATATGTGCCGGGCGTCACGCAATGTGCGGGGCAGGGCCTGCTTGCAGCGGCCGGTCCGGGGCGCAGGTCCGTCGTTCGGGAATGGGGCAGACGGGGGCTCAGCCCCTTTCGGCGAGTGCCGTCATCCAGGGCGGATGGGCGAAGGCACCGACATGCACCTCGGGGGTATAGTAGCGCAGCCCCTCGGGGATCGGCCTTCCATGCAGCGTGTCGACACGCACCCGGCGCCGCGTCGCGTCATCGGAAGCCCAGCCGAGCGCCATCATGCCGCCGACATAGGTTGGCACGCAGGTGAGATAGAAGGAAACGTCCGAGAAACCGGCGGCGCGCTGGCGGCTCTGGGTCATGCCCAGTTCTCCGGGCTGTACGGAGGGCACGCCGCACTGGGTGATGAGAATGCCGCCCTCGTTCAGCTTGCGCCGGCAATCCTTGTAGAATGCTTCCGTGAAGAGTGCCGCACCCGGTCCCTGCGGATCGGTGGAATCGACGATGATGACATCGAATTTTTCATCGTCTTCGGCCATGTAGATCGCGGCATCGCCGAAACGGAGTTCGAGACGTGGGTCGTCGAACGAGCCGTCGGAGAGGCCGGGGAGATGCTTCCTGCAGAATTCGATCACGCCCGGATCGAGCTCCGCCTTGACGATGCGCTTGACACTGGCATGTTTGACGACCTCGCGCAGGGTGCCGCCGTCGCCACCGCCGACGATGCACACGCTGCGCACCCGGCCATGCGCGATCATCGCCGGGTGGACCATCATCTCGTGATAGGCCCATTCGTCGCCCGTGGTGGTCTGCACGACACCGTCAAGCGCCAGCACCGTTCCCCAGGCCCGGCTGCTGAAGACGATCAGATCCTGATGTTCGGTGCGCTCGTGGTAGAGCACTTCCTCGATCCCGAGGCGCTGCTGCCAGGAGGGGTACAAGGTCTCGCTGAACCATTCCATCGGCTCGATGCTCCATCATGTTCGCACCAAGCGTATAGGTTCGCGGGATTGCCGCTTCAACCCCCGAGACTGTCTACTCTGCGGGAGCACTTTCCTTTTCCGGCAACAGGAACTCGGCAAGGAATCGGGGAATGAAGGTTGCAGGCGTCAGTACCAGCCAGCTTGCGAACAGCAGTGCCGGCGAGAGCGCATCGGCATGTCCGCGCAGGAAGAGCGCCCAGAAGAGAGTGAGCGGCAGCACGCAGCAGCTCCAGAACACCTGATGCAGGCGCCTTGAACTGTCCGGTGCATGCGGAGACATGTCCTGCAGGATCTTGAGCATGAGGGCGACGACGATGGCGGCCACGGGCAGGCGGTCCAGAACCCAGGCATGTTCGGCGGCGGTCTCCACGCCGATCGCCGAGAGTGCGCCCGCCGCCACGGGAAAGGCGAAGCCGGCGGCCAGAAAGTCGATGACATCGTACAGATCCGCGCGTCGCGGAAAGCGTTCATGATGCTGCGGCACGGCTCATGCTCCAGATGACAATGGGAACGGGACCGTCACCATTGGACAAAAAGAGCGGGCCCGCGGCAATCGCCACGGGCCCATGAACGCACGACACTATGAACATCCGTTAACCGCGTTCCGGTTCGCGGGCCGGAGCGGGGTCCGTCGTTCAGATGTCGGCGTAGCTCTTCTTTTCCACGGCACCACCCGGATGGGTGACCGCACCCTTTTCCGCCGAACCGACGGTCTGCGCATATTTCCACAGCGTGCCAGAGGGGTACTCGGTCTCCTTCGGCTTCCACGCCTTCAGGCGGGCTTGCAGTTCTTCGGCGCCGAGTTCGACATCGAGACGGCCCTCGCCGGCGTCGATATCGATGATGTCACCATCCTTCAGAAGACCGATGGGCCCGCCGACAGCCGATTCCGGGCCGACATGGCCGATGCAGAAGCCGCGGGTCGCACCGGAGAAACGGCCATCGGTGATAAGTGCCACCTTGTCGCCCTTGCCCTGACCGTAGATCGCCGAGGTGACGCCGAGCATCTCGCGCATGCCGGGGCCACCCTTCGGACCCTCGTTGCGGATGACCAGCACCTCGCCATCCTTGTACTTGCCGGCCTGCACGGCGGCCATGGCATCTTCCTCGCATTCGAACACGCGAGCGGGGCCCTTGAACTTGAGGCTGGCGAGGCCGGCGACCTTGACCATGGCCCCCTCGGGGGCGAGCGTGCCCCTGAGGCCGACGACACCGCCCCAGCTCGTGAACGGGTTGGACACCGGGCGGACGATCTTCTGTTCTGTGTCGAACTTCACGCCTTCGAGATTTTCCGCAATCGTCTTGCCGGTGACGGTGATGCAATCGCCATGCAGAAGACCGCCATCATGCAGCGCCTTCATGATGAGCGGTACGCCGCCGGCTTCGGCAAGGTCCTTCATCACATACTGACCGGCAGGCTTGAGGTCGGCGATATAGGGCGTCTCGCGGAAGATGCGGGCGACCTCGTGCAGGTCGAAATCGATGCCCGCCTCATGCGCGATCGCCGGCAGGTGCAGCGCACCATTGGTCGAACCGCCGGAACAGGCGACGACGCGCGCAGCGTTTTCGAGGCTCTTGCGGGTGACGATGTCGCGCGGGCGGATATTGTGCCTGAGCAGCTCCATCACCGCCTCGCCCGACTGCTCGGCCCACTTGTCGCGGGCCTCCAGCGGGGCGGGTGTGCCGGCCGAATAGGGCAGGGCGAGGCCGATCGCCTCGGACACGCAGGCCATGGTGTTGGCGGTGAACTGGCCGCCGCAGGCACCGGCAGACGGGCAGGCGACGCGTTCCAGTTCCTCGAGATCCTCATCCGACATGTCACCGACGGCATGGCGGCCCACCGCCTCGAACACATCCTGCACGGTGACATCCTTGCCCTTGTAACGGCCGGGCAGGATCGAGCCGCCATACATGAAGACGGCGGGGACATTGAGGCGAACCATGGCCATCATCAGACCGGGCAGCGACTTGTCGCAGCCGGCAAGGCCGACGAGCGCGTCATAGGCGTGCCCGCGCACGGTGAGCTCGGTCGAATCGGCGATGATCTCGCGGCTGATGAGCGAGCTCTTCATGCCCTGATGGCCCATCGCGATACCGTCGGTGACGGTGATCGTGGTGAACTCGCGCGGCGTGCCGCCGGCCCGTGCCACGCCATGCTTGACCACCTGCGCCTGACGGCCGAGCGCGATGTTGCAGGGTGCCGCCTCGTTCCATGTGGTCACCACACCGACGAACGGCCGGGCGATGTCCTCACTGGAAAGGCCCATGGCATAGTAATAGGAGCGGTGCGGTGCCCGGTCGGGCCCCACCGTACTGTAGCGGCTTGGCAGCCGTGATTTGTCGAAGACCGTGACCGATGCCATGATTCCTCCCAATCGATGAGTTTGGCGATGCCGGTGTCATAGCCCCAAGGGCGCGGCAACCCAAGCGGACAAATGTCCGGGCGTTGCGAGCGTTGCGGGCGGTCAGCCGGTCCGGCGTCGCCTGCGGCCGTCGCGGTCGCGCTTGTGGCTTTCGGCGGCGTCTGTCGGTGTCGTGATCGCGCCGAGTTGCGCCTCGATCGCGTCGATGCCGGGAAGCGGACCCTTCGGTATCGTGTCGAGCGCCTTGCGCATGGCCGCGAGATGCACGCCGCCCGTCCCGCAGCAGCCGCCGACGATCGCAGCGCCGGCATCACGCGCCATCACCGCATAGGTCGCCATGATGTCGGGTGTTCCCGAATAGTGGATATGGCCGTCGCGATATTCGGGGATGCCGCAATTGCCCTTGGCGACGAGAATGTCGCCGGCATGTGCGAGCCGGCCCATGCCGAGGATCGAGCCGAGCAGCTGTGCCGGTCCGATGCCGCAATTGGCGCCGAAGGCGACCGGCGGAGAGGCGAGCGTGCGGGTATGCGCCAGCGCCGCATCGGGGGTAAGGCCCATCATCGTGCGGCCGTTGGTATCGAAGCTCATGGTGCAGACCACCGGCAGGCCGGCACGGCTCGCTCCGGCGATCGCGGCCTCCATTTCCTCGGCGGACGACAGTGTTTCGCACCAGAGAAGATCGGCGCCGCCCTGTTTCAGCGCGATCGCCTGGTCGGCGAAGGCTGCCGTCGCGTCGCCGATCGAAAGGCTCCCGACCGGCTCCAGGATCTCGCCCGTGGGCCCCATCGACCCGGCGACGAGTACCGTTCGTCCGGCCGTGTCGGCGACGGAGCGGGCGATGCGGGCGGCGGTGGCGTTGAGCTCCGCCACGCGGTCCTGCGCATCGTGCAGCTTCAATCGCATGGCGTTGCCGCCGAAGCTGTTGGTCAGGATGATGTCGGAGCCGGCCTCGACGAACTCGCGATGCACGTCGGCCACCCTGTCGGGATGGTCGATGTTCCAGAGTTCCGGACAATCGCCCGTCTCCAGTCCGCGCCGGAAGAGGGCGGTGCCCATGCCGCCATCGGCAAGCAGCACACGTTCGTTTTCGAGGAGATCCTGCAATCTGGTCATGAACCCGTCCTGGCGCGTCGTCTGTGGCGGCTGTCGGCGGCACTGGTCTGCCCGCGCGCGCGGCGACGCTCGCGCAGGGCCTGAACGATGGCAAACCGTTCCTCATTGTCGGCATACGGCCAGCGGGCGATCTCCCGGGCGGTTCGCAGGCAGCCGACGCATTGCCGGGTGTCGGCATCGATCCTGCAGATGCCGAGGCAGGGTGACGGAATGTCCGGAAGCTCGCTCATGGCCGCGCGGTCCCAATGGTGCCGGGGCGACTGCATAGACGAGATGCCGGGGATGCGAAAGGGAATAGGGATTGGCCTTTCATCGCCCGGTACGTCATGATGACCCGGCGCGGGTTTCCGCCCGCCACGACCGGAGAGGAGGCGACGTTTCATGCCGGGGATTTGCGAGCGCATCGAGGCGGCACTCATCGGCCAGTTCGTCGGCGATGCGCTGTGTCTCGGCTCGCACTGGCACTATGATCCCGTCGAGCGCGATCGCGAGGTCTATCCGGGCGGGATGCGCGGTTTCGATCGGCCGGTGGAGGGACATTATCACGCCGGGCGCGAGCCCGGAGAGGGAACCCATTACGGTGATGCCGCGCGGGTCCTGCTTCGGTCGATAGTCGAGCATGGCGGCGTCGACGTCCGTGCCTACGGTGCCGCCTTCGTCCAGCATTTCGGCCATGGCTATACCGGCTATCTCGACAAGGCCACCCGCGGCGCGCTGGAACATCTCGAAAGCACCGGACATGGCGTCGATGACCGGCAGACGGGGGGCATGTCGCGCATGGCGGCGGTGGCGATGATCGCGGATGCCGACCGGCTGGACGAAACCGTCGATGCCGTCGTTCGTGTCACCCAGAACAATGACGAGGCGGTGATGCTCAACCGGGGTTTCGCACGCCTCCTGCGCGGGCTCGTGTCCGGCCGCACCGTCGAGGATGCCGTGGCGGGCGCCGGCCTGCCGGCAGGGATGCTGGCGAAGGTGGCGGAAGCGAAGGGGGTTCCCGTCGTCGAGGCGACGGCTGCGTTCGGGCGGGCCTGCAATCTCGACCAGACACTGCCCTCGATTATGCACGCGCTTCTTCGTGACGGCCATACCTTCGTCACGCCCATGCTGGAGAGTGCGCGCGCCGGCGGCGACAATGCGGCGCGCTGTTCCGTGCTCGGGGCGTTGCTCGGTGCGCACCACGGGCTCGATGCGATACCGGTGACCTGGCGTGAGAGACTGCATGACCGGGCCGGGTTGCAGGCGCTGGTGACGCGGTTCGGCTCGCTTGCCGCTGGTCGCCAACTCGCCTAAACCCACCTCCGATGCCTGATTCGCGTGCCGGTTGCGGCTGTTGATCGCGGTCGGGATGATGTTCTTCACGCGAATGAGAAAGGGAAGGTCCAGCCATGCTGGAAAAGTCCTACCATGCTCAAGAGACCGAGCAGGACATTTACGGGCGTTGGGAAGCCGCCGGCGCATTCGCCCCGAAGGACAGCGGACAGCCCCCCTTCTGCGTGATGATGCCGCCGCCGAACGTGACCGGCCTGCTGCATATGGGACATGCGCTCGACCAGACGATTCAGGACGTTCTCACCCGCTGGCATCGCATGAAGGGCCATCCGAGCCTGTGGCAGCCGGGCACCGACCATGCGGGCATCGCCACGCAGATGATGGTCGAGCGCAAGCTGGAAAGCGAGGGCACGAGCCGTGTCGCCATCGGTCGCGAGAAATTTCTCGAGGCCTGCTGGGAATGGAAGGAGGCATCGCAGGGCAACATTCTGGGCCAGCTTCGCCGTCTCGGCACCTCGCCCGACTGGAGCCGCGAGCGCTTCACCATGGATGA
>JAGREZ010000149.1:9251-10183 GCA_020446285.1 Geminicoccaceae bacterium | reverse complement strand
CCGGCCGGCCAGCTGCTGCGCATCGACGGCAGCTGTACCTGTCCGATCGGACGGAACTGCAAGCATGTCGCGGCCGTCATGCTCTCGCTGTTGCCCGAGCTGAACCGGCGGAAAACGGGCACGCTGCCGCAGCTGGTACAGGCGAAACGGCCCGATGCCGGCGAGCCCGAGGTTGCGGGCTATCTTGCCGGCTGGCTCGGCCGGCTGAACGAGCTGGACGCTCCCGTCGACCAAAACGAACGGAAAAGCGGGTCGAGTGCCGAGCGCCTTTATTACCTGCTGAAACCCGATCCCATGGGAAAGCTCGAATTCGAGCTCTTCAAGATCCGCCAGCTCAAGAGCGGCGAACTGTCCAAAAGACCACAGTCCTTTTCTCCGGGTTACGATATCCCGACCGGCGCATTCGTGCAGTTCGAGGATATTCCCATCCTCGGCAAGCTCCGGTTTCTGACACAACGGGGCCCGGAGGGTGGACCGGGATTCAGGCTCGATGCCCGCAAGTTCGAGCGCGATACACTCGTCGACCTCGTCAAGGACATCATCGCCACCGGCCGCGCGCGGGCGCTCACACTGCAACATCCGGCACTCCAGTGGAGCAGTCCACGTCGGGCACATTTCGCGTGGCAGGAAAAGAACCGGGGCGAACAAAGTCTCATCCTTCTCGATGACAATGAGCGCGAACTCGAAGCGCTTCCCACCCTGCCGCCGCTCTATGTCGACACGCGCGATGGCGCCTGCGGCGAGATCGAGAGCGAGGCCAATGCCCGACTGGCACTCGAACTCCTGTCCATGCCGCCGGTGCCGGCCGAGGCCGTCCGCAAGATCACCTCCAGCCTGAGCCGTTTCCGCGCCGTTCCGCCCCCCAAACAGATCGAGATCGTGACGCGCGACGATGTTCGCCCCACGCCCGTACTCAGGCTGCTCTCCGTCGA
>JAGREZ010000149.1:0-9179 GCA_020446285.1 Geminicoccaceae bacterium | reverse complement strand
GAGCATGTCACCATCCCCATTCTGAGGCCCGGTTTCGACTATGACGGCCATCACGTCACCCCTCACGCCCAGCGCGATCCGCAATATCGCGACGGCGACAGGCAGATCGTCATCCGTCGCGATCAACGGGCCGAACGCAAGGCGCTCGAACGTCTGCGCGAGCTCGAGGAATATGGCGTCAGCGAAATCGACGACGTCACCAAAGAAATCTACGACATCAGCGGGGCAAAGAAGGGCGATCTCATGTTCGAGGTCGAAAGCGAGCTTCATCTGACCAATGAACTCGCGCTTGTGGCACTCACCATGACCCGCGACGCCCTCGAGCCGATGAAGGCCGAAGGCTGGCGGATCGAATTCGACGACAGCTGGCCCTATCGCTTCCGTGACGACCGGCTCGAGATTTCCGCGAGTGTCGAGAAGTCCCAGACGGACTGGTTCTCCTTTTCGCTTACGGCGATCGCCGGACAACAGGAACTCGATCTCCTGCCGCTGGTCCTGCAGATCGTCGAGACGCTCGATTTCGATATCGACGGGGATGACGACGAAGCGCTCGATGCCATCCTCGATGACATGATCCTCTTCCTCAACCTGCCCGATGGCAGCCGCCTGCCGGTCGAGGGTGCGGAACTTGCGCCACTCATCCGCGCCTGCATGGCCGCGCGCGCCCTGCTCGCAGGCTTCCATCCGGGCGAGGCCGGCGAGGTTACGCGGCTTGCCGAGGCGCTCGAGGGTTCGGGCATACGGTTTCAGGGGAGCCCCGAACTGCTCGAACTCGGGCGCAGGCTGCGAGCACTTCGCGAGATGCCCGAAGTGCTGCCTCCATCGAGCCTGAAGGCCGAACTGCGTCCCTACCAGAAGAGCGGCTATGGCTGGCTCAGGGCCCTGGCGGGGACCGGCTTCGGCGGCGTTCTCGCCGATGACATGGGGCTCGGCAAGACCGTTCAGGCGCTGGCACTCCTTTGCGAGCGCCATCTCGAACAGGAAGCGGATCGTCCGAGCCTGCTCGTCGTGCCGACCAGCCTGATCGGCAACTGGCAGCGCGAGGCCGCCCGTTTCGCTCCCGATCTCCGGCTCCTCATCCTGCACGGACCCGACCGCCGCAAGCATTTCGAGCGGATCCCGGACCATCACCTGATCGTCACCACCTACCCCCTGCTGCACCGCGACCGCGAGACACTCTTCACCCGACCGTTCGAACTCGCCATTCTCGACGAGGCACAGGCCGTCAAGAATCCGGCTTCCGCCGCGGCGAAGCTGATCCGCGAGATCGATGCACGCCAGCGCCTCGCACTCACCGGCACGCCGATCGAGAACAATCTCGAAGAACTCTGGGCCATCTATGACTGGGTCGTTCCGGGGCTGCTCGGCAATCGCAAGACGTTCCGCGAGACCTTCCGCCACAGGATCGAGCGAAGCGGCGATGTCGGCGCCGGAAGACGGCTTGCCGGTCGCATCCGTCCCTTTCTCCTGCGCCGCACGAAGGAACAGGTCGCAACCGATCTGCCACCGAAGACCGAGCTCGACGAGATCATCAGCCTTCAGGGCAAACAGCGCGATCTCTACGAGACCGTTCGCGTCGCCATGGATGCGAGGGTCCGCGAAGCCATTGCCCGCGACGGCCTCGCCTCGACCCGGATCACCGTTCTCGACGCGCTGCTCAAGATGCGCCAGGCCTGTTGCGACCCCCGGCTGGTCAAGCTCGACGAGGCAGCGAAAGTCAAGGAGAGTGCCAAACGCGCCCGCCTTCTCGAAATGCTCGAGGAGCTGCTCGCCGAAGGGCGGAAGGTTCTCGTCTTCTCGCAATTCGTCGAGATGCTGTCGCTCATCGAACAGGACCTGAAGGAACGCGGGATCGACTACGCCCTGCTTACCGGCGAAACGAAGAAACGCGCGGCCGTCATCGACCGCTTCCAGTCCGGCGAGGTGCCACTCTTCCTCATCAGCCTCAAGGCCGGCGGTGTCGGCCTCAATCTCACCGCCGCGGATACGGTCATCATCTACGATCCGTGGTGGAATCCGGCGGTCGAGCGCCAGGCCATGGACCGCACCCACAGGATCGGGCAGGACAAGCCGGTCTTTGTCTACAGACTCATCGCGGAAGGCTCCGTCGAGGCCGCCATCCAGTCGATGCAGAAACGCAAGCAGGCTCTGGCCGACAATCTCTTCGCCGGTACCGGAAAGGGCGGACTTGCCATCGACGAAGGCGACATCGAGGCACTCTTCGCACCGCTCTGACAATCCGTCGGCAGATGGTTCCGTTCAGGTTCTCAGTTCCATGAAGAACTCGAAGACATCGCTCAGATAGAGGCCGCGCGTGAATTCCACGGCGCGGCCGCTTTCAAGGAAACTCGTGAATTCCGCCCTGAGCACGGCGGTGCCTTCGGCCACCCCGAGACGTTCGGCTTCGCGGGCCGAGAGTGCCGCCGCCCCGATCCGCCGCATGGCGCGGGCAGGCGCATGGCCGTTGGCGGACAGCCACTCGTGGATGGATTCACCCGATTGCGACGGATCGGGCAGAAACTCGGCCGGAAGACAGTTCTGCTCGATGACGACCGGTTTGTCGTCGGCGAAGCGCAGCCTTTCGAGGCGGGCAACCTTCTGCGACGATGAAAGACCAAGCGCGAAGACTTCATCCGGCCGTGGAAGGGAAATCCCGGAAGACAGGATGACGGTTCTTGGCCGATAGCCGAGCGCGCGCATGTAATCCGAAAAGGAGGTCAGGACGCCCGGATCCGCGACGAGCGCACGCGCCGGAGGATTGCGGACATAGGAGCCCGATCCCTGCCGCTGGTCGACCAGTTCCTGCGCCACCAGTTCGGCGATCGCCTTGCGCACGGTGACCCTGGAAACATCGGCGAGCCGCGCCAGATCGCGTTCCGGCGGCAACTGGACATTGCCGGCAAGGCGACCCTCGCGGATCGCCGCCGCCATGTAGCGGGACAATTGCGCATAGCGCGGTCCCCGCCGGGCCACATGCCAGTTCGAAGGACTGAAGAAATGCTCGAGATCCGGACCATCCATGCGGCACAATCCTGTATCGGCGCAATCCTGTATCGGCGCAATCTTGTTGCAATATCGATACCAAAATAATACCTCTTGCAGCCGCGTCAAACGGCCTGTGCGCGAGCGAGGTGCGTTCCCCCCTCACCCTGTCCTGAGCGGAGGCGTCGAATCGTGCCCCCTGTTGCAGCGAAACCGATCCGGTCCGGCGAACGGTGGATCGCGCCGGCCATCCTCTTCGACGGCAGCCGAATGCGCGAAGGCGTGGCGCTGCGACTGATGGAGGGCAGGATCGACGACATCGCGCCGGTCGATCGCGTGCCGGCCGGTGCCGCGATGACGAGGCTCGACGGCACGCTCACGCCGGGGCTCTTCGACATTCAGGTCAATGGCGGTGGCGGCGTGCTGTTCAACACGGATTGCACCGTCGGGGGCCTGCGCAACCTTTGCGAGGCGCACCGGCGTCTCGGCACGTCACGCCTTCTGCCGACGGTCATCACCGATACCCCCGACACCCTCGACGCGGCGGCGCGGGCAGTGATCGATGCGGGCGGCCGCTTCGGCATTCGCGGCATCCATATCGAGGGACCGCATATCGATCCGGAGAGGCGCGGCACCCATGCCAGACATCTGATCCGGCCGCTGGATGACAGGACGCGGGACACGATCGCCATGCTTCGCCGCGAGACTGTCGCGGTCCTTCTCACGCTGGCGCCCGAAGCCGTATCGCCGGGCGATATCGCGGCACTTGCGGATGCCGGTGTCGTCGTTTCGCTCGGACATTCGAATGCGAACGGTGCCGCCGTCGAGGCGGCACTCGCCGAAGGTGCGAGGACCTTCACGCATCTCTTCAACGCCATGTCGCCGATGGGGTCGCGCGAGCCCGGTCTGGTCGGCACGGCGATCAACAGCGATGCCTGGTGCAGCATCATCTGCGACGGCGTCCATGTGTCGTTCGACATGGTCGGCCTTGCCATCCGTGCACGACCCGTGCGGGACAGGATGATCCTCGTTTCCGACGCCATGGCCACGGTCGGCGGCCCGGACAGTTTCGAGCTCTACGGGCAATCCATCCGGGTGGAACATGGCCGGCTCGTCAATGCCGAAGGCAATCTCGCCGGCGCCCATGTCTCGCTGCTCGAATGCGTGCAGCGTCTGGTCCGGCATGTCGGACGGCCGCCCGAGGAAGCGCTGCGCATGGCCTGGACCCATCCATCGCAGCTGATGGGCTTCGAACACGATATCCGCGAGGCAGCGCTCGACGCATCCGAACTGATGCTGCTCGACCGGAACCTCGAATTCGCCGGCTATCTCGCCGACGCCTGAGATTGCCGGCCGTCGCTGTCCATCCCTTTCAGATACATTCCTCGAACAGCCGGGCGAGGTTTTGCGCATCCAGTGGCAGGGGATTACCGCCGCAGCTTGGATCTTCGGCAGCCATGGCCGCGAGTTCCTTGATGCGGTCGCGTCCGGCGCCGAGTTCGGCGAGCTTGTCCGGCACGCCCAGATCGGCGCGCAGACGCAGCACATGATCGAGGAAATCGTCGAAACTGTCGCCGATGGCGAGATAGCGCGCGGCGGCGGCGAGGCGGTCCTCGATGGCCGGACGGTTGAAACGGAGAACGGCGGGCATGACCACCGCGTTGGTGAGCCCGTGATGCGTGTTGTAGACGGAGCCGATGGGATGCGAGAGCGCATGGATCGCGCCGAGCCCCTTCTGGAAGGCGATGGCCCCCATGGCCGCGGCACTCATCATGTGCGCCCGCGCCTCGATATCACTTCCATCGGCGACCACGCGCGGCAGGTTTTCGTTCACCAGCCGCATCCCCTCCAGCGCGATGCCCTGGCTGAACGGGTGATAATGCGGCGAACAATACGCTTCGAGACAGTGAGCGAGAGCATCCATGCCGGTACCGACGGTAATCATCGCCGGCATGCCGATGGTGAGTTCCGGATCGCAGATGACGACGGACGGCAGGATCTTCGGGTGAAAGATGATTTTCTTGACGTGGGTCCGCGAATTGGTGAGCACGCTCGCACGGCCCACTTCGGAGCCCGTTCCGGCCGTGGTCGGCACGGCGACGATGGGCCGGATCGCCGCTGCGTCGGCGCGGGTCCACCAGTCGCCGATATCNNATCCTCGAAATCCCAGACCGGACGGCTCTGCCCGGCCATGAAGGCGACGAGCTTGCCGAGATCCAGTCCGGAGCCGCCGCCAAAGGCGACAACACCGTCATGTCCGCCCGCAATGAACATCTCGATACCGGCGGCGAGATTGTTCTCATTCGGGTTCGGATCGACATCGGCAAAACAGGCGCGTCCGAGCCCCGCCTGATCGAGAATGGCGAGTGCCCTCTCGGTGATCTCCATCGCGGCGAGACCGCGATCGGTGACCAGCAGCGGGCGTGCGATGCCGGCGGCCCTGCAGGCTTCGGCAAGCTCGCCGATCCGGCCGGCGCCGAAGCGAATGGCGGTTGGATAGCTCCAGTTGGCGACAGGATTCATCGCTCAGGCTTTCTTCAGATGATAGGATTTCGGACGTGTGAGATTGTAGTAGCCAATGGGTGAAAGGGCGCCGCCGCGACCGGTATTCTTGCAGCCGGTCCAGCAAAGCGCCGGATCGAGATAATCGCAGCGGTTCATGAACACCGTGCCGGTCTCGATGGCCGCACCGATGCGCGCGGCGCGCCCGGCATCCCTCGTCCAGAGGGCGGCGGTCAGACCGAATTCGCTGTCATTCATGAGGCGGATCGCCTCCTCATCGCCATCCACCGGCATGATGCCGACGACCGGGCCGAAACTCTCGTCGCGCATCACCCGCATGTCGTGATCGACATCGACAAGGATCTGCGGCGCCAGATAGGCCCCGCCATCATCGGCGGCAAAGCGCGCCGGATCGACCAGCGCCCTCGCCCCGGCGGAAACAGCTTCGGCGGTCTGCCTGCGCACTTCCTCCGCAAAGCGGACATTCGCCATGGGTCCGAGCGTGGTGTCGGTATCGAGCGGATTGCCGAGCCTGTAGTCATTGACGATGGCGAGCGCCCTCTCGACGAAATCATCGAACAGCGACCGTGCGACATAGATCCGCTCGATGCCGCAGCAGCACTGTCCGGAATTGAACATCGCCCCGTCGATCAGCGTGGCGGCGGCGGCCTCGAGATCGGCATCCTCCAACACATAGCCCGGATCCTTGCCGCCCAGTTCGAGACCGAGCGGCGTGAAGGTTCCGGCCGCCGCACGCTCGATGGCCCGGCCGCCACCCACCGAGCCGGTGAAATTGACGAAATCGAACACTTTTTCCGCCAGTAGCGTCGCCGTCGTCGCATGATCGAGGAAGATGTTGGCGAACACATCCTCCGGCACGCCCGCCTCATTGAAGGCGCGAACCATGCGTTCACCGGCGAGCAGCGTCTGGGTGGCGTGCTTGAGGATCACCGTGTTGCCCGCGATGAGTGCGGGCGCCACCGTGTTGACCGCCGTCATGTAGGGATAGTTCCAGGGTGCAATCACCAGCACCACGCCATGCGGCTCGCGCAGGATCCGGCGCTCGAAACGATCGGAGTCCTCCATGACCAGCGGTGAAAGCGCATCGGCGGCGATGTCGGCCATATGCGATGCGCGTTCGTTCACCCCGCCGAACTCGCCGCCATAGCGCACGGGCCGGCCCATCATCCGCGCGAGTTCCGGCACCGTTTCCCCGTTCATCTCGCCGAGACGGGCTATTCCGGCGCGAACGAGGGCGATCCGTTCCTCGAGTGGCCTCGCCGACCAGCCGCGCTGCGCCGCCTTCACCTTCCCTGCGAGCGCTCTTGCCTGATCGGGCTCCAGCGCCGGACGCGAGGCGAAGACCGAACCGTCGATCGGGGAGATGCACTGCAATGTCGTGCTCATGGGATCATGCCCTCTCGAAACCGCGGGCGATTTCCCAGTCGGTGACGACACGGTCATATTCCGACTGCTCGAATCGCGCGGCGTGCAGATAGTGCCCGAGCACTGCGTCGCCGAGTGCGTCGCGCAACATGGCGGAAGCCTCTGCCTCGTCGATGGCGGCGCGCAGCGTCGCCGGTATTTCGTTGCCCTTGCCCTGATAGGCATCGCCGCGGAATTCGTCGGCGAGCTGCAGCTCCCGGTCGATACCGTCGATACCGGCCGCCAGCAGCGCTGCCATCGCCAGATAGGGGTTGAGATCGGAACCACCGATGCGGCATTCGACCCTCACGGCCTTGCTGTCCGCGCCGCAGACACGGTAGCCCGCCGTCCGGTTGTCCATCGACCAGACGATCTTGGTCGGCGCGAAGGTGCCGCGCGCGAAGCGCTTGTAGGAGTTGATGTAGGGCGCCAGAAACAGTGTGGTCGCCGGCGCGTGGGCGAGCTGACCCGCGAGAAAGCTCTTCATCTTCGATGACATGCCATGCTCGGCGGCGGCATCGAAGAACAGCGGTTCGCCGCCCGTCGTCCAGAGCGACTGGTGGATATGGCTGGAGCTGCCCGCCTTCGTGGTGGAGGGCTTGGCAAGGAAGGTGACCGCCCGTCCGTTTGCCCAGGCGATCTCCTTGACGGCATTCTTCACGATCGAATGATTGTCGGCCATGGTCAGCGCATCGGTGTAGCGGACATTGACTTCCTCCTGCCCGCTGTCGGCCTCGCCCTTGGTGTTTTCCACCGGCACGCCCGCACCCTGCAGACCCTTGCGGATCGCCCGCATCACGTTCTCTTCCTTGGCCGTCTGGAAGATATGGTAGTCCTCGTTGTAGGGGCTGATCGGCGTCAGGTTGCGGTAGCCGCCGTCATGCGCTTCCTCGAAACTCTCGCGATAGAGGAAGAATTCGAGCTCGGTGGCCATCATCGCCCGAAGACCGCGTTCCTCCAGCCGGGCGAGCTGCCGCTTGAGTACGGCCCGCGGCGAATGCGGCACATCCTCGTGAGTGTGGTGGTCGAGCACGTCGCAGAGCACGAGTGCGGTGCCCTCGGCCCAGGGAATGCGGCGAAGTGTGTCGAGATCCGGCTTCATGACATAATCGCCATAGCCGCGCGCCCACGACGTCGCCTCGTAACCCTCGACCGTGTTCATCTCCATGTCGGTCGCCTGGAGATAATTGCAGCTGTGCGTTTCCTTAAAGGCGCTGTCGATGAAGAACTCGGCCTGAAACCGCTTGCCCATCAACCGGCCCTGCATGTCGATCTGTGCCGCGATGACGGTATCGATCTCACCGACCTGTACCGCCTCGCGCAGCCAGTCCATCGTCAGTTTGTCGCTCATGAGCACTCTCCCGAACCGCCCGATCCCGCTCGCGAGTGTCGCAAACATGGGCGTTTTTTCCATCGCCTGATGACACCTCAATAGGCGTTTGGCCGATGGAGGCAAGGGAACAAAAGGAGAGAAGCCGCCCCTGCCCCGTTCAGGCGGCGGGGAGGTTCGCAGGCGCGATCCCGGATGCGACCTTCGTGAAACGGCGGATCACCTCGTCGATCTGCTCGGGCGTATGCGCCGCGGAGACGCTGCAGCGAAGGAGGCAGACGCCACCGGGTGTGCCCGGCGGAACGGCGAGATTGACGTACACGCCTTCCTCGATCAGCCGGTTCCAGGCATGGACCACGCTTTGCTCGTCCGGCATGCGCACGGCGATCACCGGCCCCACCTCCGAGCAGATGTCGAAGCCGGCGGCGCTGAGCCCGGCATGCAGGCGCTCCGCGTTTTCCCAGATGCGGGTCCGCAGTTCCGGGCGGGTCTCGATCTGGCGCAGCGCCTCGCTCACCGACGCCATGCTCGACGGAGTCGGCGAGGCGGCGAACATGTAGGGTTTCGAGGTCAGTCGCAGAAGCTCGAAATCGGGATGATCGGAAACGGCGAAACCTCCGGTTCCGGCAAGGCTCTTGGAGAAGGTGCCGACGATGAAATCGACGCCCTTGTCGACCCCCTGCGCTTCGGCGACGCCGCGGCCATGCTCGCCATAGATGCCGGCGGAATGGGCCTCGTCGACGAGCAGCCACGCGCCGTGCTTCTCCTTGACCTCGACGAATTCCCTGATGGGAGCGGTGTCGCCGAGCATCGAATAGAGCCCCTCGACGACGATGAGCTTGCACTCCGCCCGGCCTTCGAGACGGGCGAGACGGCGGTCGAGATGATCGGGGTCATTGTGGCGGAAGGTCACGGTCTCCGCCGGCGACAGGCGGCAGCC